>DATDFH010000431.1:0-3076 GCA_036522715.1 Verrucomicrobiia bacterium | reverse complement strand
TGTGGTGTGCGAAGTCTGGATTTCGATCCGTGCGGCCGTCGATTTCCAAGGCTGATCCTTCAGCCCCGTGCGGGCCATCAGGAAGGCCAACGTGGCCAGGCCGCGCGCCTGGTTGACGATGACAAACTCGGTGTTCACATTGAAACTGTCCCCCCAGCGGTCGTAAAACGGATACGGAGATTCCGGCGCGCCGTCCGGCGGAAAGCTGAGCACGCCCAACTCCTGCTTGTAATGATCCAGCCAGCCGAAACCGGCCTGGACGTTTCCAATGGGCAGACCCGAGGGCGGCAACACGCGCCGGTCGTTCATCGCGTAGTGGTGGACGATCTCCCGCTGGCGTTTCCAGCCGAGGCCGGTGAGGTAGCAGACGTTGACGGGGTTGCAACCGCCTTCGTAATTCAGGTTGCCGAGGATTGCCTCCAGGTATTTCGGACGCGGATCCTTCATGGCGGGATGATCGAGGCAATACGCCGTCGCCAGGTCGAAGGCGCGATCGAGTGAAAAGTACCAGCCGACGTTGCGGAAGCGTTTGTTCTCCGTCGGGAAGCTCGTTCCGTAGGCACTGTCTCCTGACCAACGGAGTTGGTCTTCGGCGCACTTGATCACTTCATCCTCGCAGCGCCTCAGATAAACCGGGTCAAGCTGCTCGCGTTTGATCCGTCCTGTTTTCGCCGCGAAGGCGTAGCTGCGGGTGGCGCAACCGTAACCTTCATACAACCGCCACCAGCCCCACTTGCTCGTCCGCGGATCGGCGGGATTGAACCACTCGGTCAACTTTCGGTGATACGCGTCCCTGCCCGTGGCGAGAAACATCTCGCACGCGGCCCAAGCGAGTTCGTCGTCGTGCATGAACTCGTCGCCATAGTGGGTCAGCTTTTGATACGCGCCGTCCTTGCCGTGCCGGGCGAGCGCGCGTTCGAGGAAGTCCCAGCCCTGCTTCGCCTTTTCGAGGTAGAGCTTCGCGGCGTCGGGGAATTGCTTCTTGAATCGCGACGACGAAGCGGCTTGCGCCAGCGCGGCCACCGCGGCCGCAGTCGCCGCGGTGTTCTTCGGCCAGACGATTTGTGGATCGCCCTGGTCGGGAAGAACGTCGTTCTCGTATTTCCGGTTGCGAGGATAGACCAGGAAGTAAAATCCTCCGTCGTCATCCTGCAGCTTCGCGAGAAAATCCGCCTCCCACTTTGCTTCCTGCAACAAATCGCTTTTGCCATCACCGCTTTCCGGGACACCGAGATTGTCCAACTCGCCGACGCCCGGAAACGCGTCCACAGCAAAAACAAGGTGGTGAATCAAGGCCGCACTGTTGACGGTGTATTTGCTGTAATCGCCCGCGTCGTGATGACCTCCGGAAACGTCAATTTTACCCTGACGCACGAACGGATAGAGGCTGGCGCCGGTGTCCTTGAGTTGCGGCGCAGTGTGGCGGGCGTTGTTCGTGTAGTCGGCCGTCGCTTCCGTCAGGAAGTACTGTGCGTTCGTGAATTGCAACGTCGGCACCTCCGCCGGAGCGGTGTGACACGGGCCGTGAGTGAAGCGGGTGAACGGCAGCACGTTGTCGGTGCCGCAACGCTGATGATAGAGACCCAGCGCGTAGGTTCGCGCAAACGCGGCGGCCACGCCCTCGTCGATGAAAAAAGGGAACGACGCGCCCAAGCCCGGCACTGCGAGCCGAAATTCGCCCGGTGTCCTGCATTCGCTGAAGTCGGCTTCCAAAACTTTTTGATACGTCGGGAAGTTGAATCCCCGCTCCTGCCGGCGCGTCAGCCGACCCTGAAAGACTTCCTTGCCGGAACCTGCTTCGACCAGCTTGAAGCCCGCCTCAACAGGCACGCTCATCTCTCCCAAGCTGCCGAGATAGTATCCGACCATCGCCTTCTTCGTCATCGCCGGCAGGTAGCCGACCTGATTTGCGTGAATCGCCGGCGTCCAGCGCAGGGGCGCGGTGTTCGCCGCGAAATGCACATTGGTCTGCCAGAGCGTCGCACCGGGATTGCTGACCTCGACCCGCTGGCCCTCCGCGACCGGACTGGCCAGTAGCAGATAGAGGTAGTTGCCAATGCGCAGGTCTCGTTGGCGCAATGGCGCGTAGAGCACACGTCGTTTGAAGCCGACCGATTGAACCGGAATCTCCTTGCCGGCAACCGAAACGCAGAACTCTCTTGAGTCGGGAAGTTGAGGTTTGAAATTGGCATCTACGAAATCCCACTGCGCCGGTCGCTCCGGGTCCGGCGCTTTGGTCGTGATCAGGGTCAACTCCAGCAGTGACGAAGACAGCAGACGCAATTGGTGCGCCCCGACGACGGGCAACGCCAACGGGTCGTCGTCCGTCATCTCCATATCGGCCGCCGCGGTGAGTGCCACCATTACGATCGACAGAGCGGTGTTCGCCGCATGGGGAAGAATTAGGCGCATGATGATTGTCAGAACGGACTCCCCGCCGGCGAGTTCAACACCTGGAAGCCAGCTCCACATAACATGGAGCAGCCCGTTTCGTCGGACATGGGGAATTCACCTACCAAGGGGAGAGGTCTTCGCCCCATTTCAGACAGTTCAGGGCGGGTTTATGCTTCTCCGCCGGAAATCGGAACGTCGTCCACCTTGGTCAGGTACGAGATTTTCGCGACCTTGTTGATCCCGTCTGAGAATGCGTATGCGAAGGATTAACGTGATGTTGGCTGATGATCACACGGTCGTCCGGCAAGGACTGCGCGTCCTGTTGGAGGCCGAATCGGACATCGCCGTTGTTGGCGAAGCCGAGACGGGCCGGCAGGCGGTGGGACTGGCCAGGGAACTTCTGCCCGACGTCATCGTGATGGACATCGCAATGCCGCTGCTCAACGGCCTGGAAGCCACGCGCCAGATTCTGAAGGAGACCCCCTCCTGCAAGGTGGTCGTCCTCTCCTCGTACAGCGACGACGAATATGTGCACCAATTGACCGAGGCGGGCGCAGCGGGCTACCTGCTCAAGCAGAGCGCTGCCGCCGACCTGGTGAAGGCCATCCGCGAAGCCAACAATGGCAATGCCTTTTTCAGTCCCGAGATCTCCAGGCGGCTTGTGGACCATT
Source organism: Verrucomicrobiia bacterium (assembly GCA_036522715.1). Lineage (GTDB taxonomy): Bacteria > Verrucomicrobiota > Verrucomicrobiia > Limisphaerales > JACQFS01 > DATDFH01. The sequence continues at coordinate 11 of DATDFH010000431.1, read as the reverse complement.
ATCAGAAAGCA
>DATDFH010000430.1:0-6069 GCA_036522715.1 Verrucomicrobiia bacterium | reverse complement strand
CGCCTTTAACATAGTTTGGGGCGGCATCTTTGCGATCTACAAACAGCTCGAGCCGCATCTCGATTACCAGCAGATCGTCACGCTGCGCTTCGGCATCGCGGCGGTCGGTGCGCTCGTGCTGTGGCCGCTGCTTCCTGGCGCCGCGCCGCGCGGCTGGGATGTTGTGCGGGCCGTCGTGATGGGCCTGTGCGTATTTGTCGTTGGCAATCGCTTGCAGGTCTATGGCAACTCAATCGGCACCGCGGGCAACTCGGCGGTGTTGATGGCGGCCGAACCACCGATGGCCTCCGTCGCCGCCGCGCTGTTCCTGCGCGAACACGTTCCCGCGCGGCGCTGGCTGGGTTTCGCGCTTGCGGCGTTTGGGGTGTTGCTGCTCAACGGCGTGTGGCGCTCCGATTTTCAGTGGGCCGGCCTGACCGCGAGCGTGTTCATCCTGCTGTCGTTCCTTGGCGACACCGTGTGGTCGATCATCGGCAAGGGCGTGATGCAGCACGCCAGCGCGTTCAAGGTCGTCACCGTGGCGCTGCTCGCCGGGCTGCTGGTAAACCTGCTCCTGTCCGGCGGGCCGACGTGGAAGGCGGCGGGCGCGCTGCCGGCGAAAGCGTGGTGGCTGCTTACGTTCACGGGCCTGGTCGCCACGCTCGCGGGTTACGTCGTGTGGCTGGTGGTCATCCGCGACGCCGACGTGAGTCTTGTGGCGCTGACGATCTTCGTGCAACCCATCGTCGGCGTGCCGCTGGCGACGCTCTGGTTGGGCGAGCCGCTGCACTGGGGACAATTCTGGGGCGCCCTGGCGATCGTGGGTGGGTTGGTCGTTGGATTGGAACTTCGGCTCAAGTCGCGAGTGCGCGCGGGCTGAGGAGAAAGGGGAAAGGTTCAGTTTGAGAATTCGGAACTCAGGAACTCACGAAGCGAACTCCGTTTCATCCTATTCCTGAATTCTTGAGTTCCAAATTGGACCATCACCGGAGAAAGCTGCCCCTTGCGGTGCGCTTGGGATTCTGGTACGAACCCGTCCGTGAAGTTCCAGCCAGTCGATTGCGGCGTGCGGCGGAATCCAGCCTGCGGGGGTGGACGATGAGTTTTTTCATCTTCGTCCTGTTGATCACCGTGATGCCGCTCAACGGACTTGCATTGTGGTCGTTCATGCGCTTCCGGCCCAACCGGGAGGCCCGTGGTGTGAAATATTTCGACACGGCCGTTTACGTGGTCCTGCCCGTCGTGTGCGCCTTCTTCAGCTTCTGGGTCCACAGCCGTCTGGAGGGACGCATTGAGCCGGACTGGGTGCCGGCCTTCGCCGCGCTCGCGTGGCCAGCGGCGTTTCCTGTGCTGCTGACTGCGGCGGGATTGATCCGCAACGCGATCTTCGCCCGGCCGTCGAGATCGTGAGGCGGCGCAGACGCGCGGTGCGCGAAGCTACAAATTGCAAGCCTCTAGAAAGCTCCAAGCACCAAGGCTCAAGACACGCGTCGAGGTGAAAAGAGGCTGATACCTTATCGACTCCAATGAAGCGCCTAACTTCTGTTATTCTCATTCTGTGTGGGCTTGCCATCTGCGCTTGGATTACGTGGGAAGCGAAAATCGAGGTTTTCGGACAACGCGAAATAGGGAAGGGCAAAGTCTCGATCGTACCGGCCTTTTCAGATTTAATAGGTTCGCTCCGACCCGTGAGTGAGGTCTCGTACCATTTTTGGCACCGTAGGAATCGGCATTGCACGCTTTTTGTTTCGGGCACGACTTCTCCTGAGAACGTCCGGCGATTCGCGACTGCAAACAGCTTTGAGATATCCGACGATCCAAAAAACTCAATCATTGCTCACGTCGGAAGTCTGCAAAAGGTCGACCGAACTCGAATCCAGCTTGATTTCGCTCAAAGCGACTGGTGCATCAGAGGCATAACGAAGGATCGGCGCGAAACAGAAGTACGCTACAGTCCCGACACACAAACATTTACCGTGTTTGTCCAGTCGCAGTGAGTCTCGCGCCCAATTGCAAGGTTGACCCTCCTCAGGGCCGCTGATAATTTTCGCGCCCTTTGATGGCCGGTGCCGTCACTGATTATGCGACACACGATCTCCGTGCTGGTGGAAAACAAGTTTGGCGTGCTCACGCGCGTGGCCGGCCTCTTCAGCGGCCGCGGCTACAACATCGACACGCTCAACGTCGGCCCCACCAACGATCCGAAGACCTCGCGCATGACCATCGTCACGCACGGGGATGACGCCACGCTCGAACAGATCGTCAAGCAGCTCAACAAGCTCGTCGATGTCATCGAGGTCACCGATTTCCGAGAAGGCGATTACGTGGACCGCGAGCTGGTGCTCGTGAAGATCGAGGTGGACGCCAAGACGCGCGCCGAGGTGATGCAGATCACCGACATCTTCCGCGCCAAGATTGTCGATGTGCAGCCCAAGTCGCTGACGGTTGAAATCACCGGCGACGACAGCAAGACGGCCAAGTTCCTCGACCTGATGCGCGCGTACGGCGTGGTTGATCTCACGCGCACCGGCACGATTGCGCTGCCGAGGAAGTGAACCCGGTCGCGCTCACGCGTTGCGGATTACGCATGACGATTTACGAGTAAGAGTAAGAGAACGATCAAGAGTAAGAGCAGAAATTTGCTTCGCACCATCATCCATCGACACATCAACCACCTCCACCTCTCATGGCAAAAGTTTACACTGACAAAGACGCTGACCTGAAAGTGCTGCGCGGCAAAACGCTCGCCGTGCTGGGCTTCGGCTCGCAGGGCCACGCACACGCGCTCAACCTCAAGGAGTCCGGCCTCAACGTGATCGTCGGGCTTTACCCCGGCAGCAAGTCCATCCCGGTCGCGCAGGAGAAGGGCTTCAAGGTCTATGAAACCGCAGAGGCGGTGCGCCGCGCCGACGTGATCATGGTCGCGCTGCCCGACACGAAGCAGGCGAAGGTTTATCAGCAGGACATCGCGCCGAACCTCACGCCGGGCAAGACGCTGCTCTTCAGCCACGGCTTCTCGATCCATTTCAAGACCGTCGTGCCGCCGAAGAACGTGAACGTGATCATGGTCGCGCCCAAGGGCCCGGGCCACATCGTTCGCCGGCAGTTCACCGAGGGGAAGGGCGTGCCGAGTTTGATTGCCGTCTATCAAAACCCGACGAAGACCGCGAAGAAGATTGCGCTCGCCTGGGCCAAGGGCATCGGCGGCACGCGCGCGGGCGTGCTCGAGACCAACTTCCGCGAAGAGACGGAGACGGATTTGTTCGGCGAGCAGACCGTGCTCTGCGGCGGCGCGAGCGCGCTGGTCAAGGCCGGGTTCGAGGTCCTGGTCGAGGCGGGCTATTCGCCGGAGATGGCGTACTTCGAGTGCCTGCACGAGTTGAAGCTCATCGTGGACCTGATGAACGAGGCCGGCATCGCTGGCATGAGGTTCTCGATCTCCGAGACGGCGAAGTGGGGCGATGTGAGCGTCGGCCCGAAGATCATCGACGCCTCGGTGAAAAAACGGATGAAGGTTGCGTTGAAGGACATCCAGAACGGGAAGTTCGCCAGCAACTGGGTGCGCGAATACCAGGGCGGCTACAAGCGCTACCATGCGCTGCTCAAGGCGGACGAGAACCATCCGATCGAGAAGGTCGGCGCGAAGCTGCGCGCGATGATGCCGTGGATGCAGAAGCGCCAGATCAAGGGCGCGCAGGCGGCGTACTAGGAAGAGCAGAACCCGGAAACAGGATATTCACCGCCAGGCGCCGACTGGCCCCGGCGGTTTCACTTTTGGGTGCAACGAAAAATTGCCGCTGGTGTTGGATTTGGCGGCACAGTAAATTGGCACCATGAACAGGCGCATCCTCACGTTGAAGCTGATCGTGATCAGCCTGTTGATTTCATCGGCCGGCCGGGCGATCCCGACGGACGGGGGGAGTTCGCCCTACGCCGTGATCATCGAGCGCAATCCGTTTGACCTGAAGCCGCCTCCGCCGCCTCCGCCGACCGAGCCTCCCAAGGCGCCGCCCAGCAACCTGGAACTGACGGGCATCACCACGATCTTCGGCAAGCCGGAGGCGCTCTTCAACGTGAAGGAGCAGAATGGCAAGTCCAGCGCGAAGAAGCTGGCCGTGGGCGACCCTCCCGACGACGGCATTGAACTGCTTTCGATCAACGAAGCCGATGGCGAGGTGCGCGTGCGCAATCGCGGCGTCGAATCGACGCTGAGTTTCAAGACCAACGCGGCCAAGCCCGGCCCTGCGCCGCCGCCCGGACCGGTGGTGACTCATCTGCCCATCCAACAGCCGGGCTTCGTGCCGCCGCAGCCAGGCAACGCGCCCAATTCACCGGCCATCAATCCCACTGGCTTTACCGAGCCGGCGCCGGGCGAGGTGCGCACGATTCCGTCGCGCTCCATCCGGACACCACCGCTGACGCCCGCGCAGCAGCAGCAGTTGCAGCAACGGCAGATTCTCCAGCAACAGCAACAGGCGCAGCCGGCCCAGCCGTTGCAAGGCCAGACGCAGCAGCCGGTGGACCCGGTCGCGCAGACGCTCCTGATTGAGGTGAACCGGCAGCTCAACGCCAACAATCCAAATTACCCGCCACTGCCGCCGACCGCCGCCTCGCCGTTCGTGCAATAGGATGCCACGCGGGACGACTCCCCCCGGTCACTGTTTTCCTCCCCGCCCGACTCGTAAACTGTAAGTGTATTTCCGAACGCGAGCACCTCCCGCGCTTCCAGCCACGCCGCGTTTCATTCACATGGACCTACGGGCCCGGCGGAGCCGCATTCGGTTGGACGGGCGCGGACTGCTCGCGTTGCGTCGGCGGCAGGAGTTCGGTGCCCAGATCCTTGCGCGGGTCCTTGAACATCGGCGCGGGGCGTTCGGGGTCGATGCCCTGCTTGCGCTGGCGGCGATACTGGTCGCTCAACATTTCACGTTCCGCCTGGCGCACGCCGGGCATATTGTCCTGTTCGTAGCGCGTCATCACCGAGGCGGCTTCGGGCGTCGGCAGCACCGTAGGCCGCATCATCACCACCAGTTCCTTGCGTTCCTTGGTGTCGGAGTGCGAGGAGAAGAGCCAGCCGAGCAAGGGAATGTCCATCAGCAGCGGAACGCCGCCTTTTTTCTTGGTATCTGAATTCCGGATGAATCCGCCGAGGATGACCGTCTCGCGATCGCGCACGGCGATTTCGGCCGAGAGCGTCCGGCTTGCGGTGTTGGGCACGTCGCCCACGCCGTTGATCGAGGTGGCGCCGCTGATTTCGTCGATCGATTCGTCGATGCGCATGACGACCAGGCCGTCGGGGTTGATGAACGGCGTCACGTTCAGCCCGATGCCCACCCGCAACTGTTGATAGGAGGAACTCGGTCCGCCGCCGAAACCACCGCCGTAGTATGTGCTGGTGACGTATGGCACGGTGCTGCCGATGAACAGCGACGCCGGCGTGGCGTGTGAGGTCTGAATGCGCGGCCGTTGGATGACGTTGATCCGGCCATCGGAGGCCGCAGCCTGGACGGCGAGGTCGTAACTCATTCCAATCTTGCCGAAGTAAGTGAAGCCGTCGGCGGCGGGGTAGTTCGGGGTCGCAGCGGCCATGATATTCGTGATGAAGCCGCCCGCGGCATTGCTGGTGACCTGCTGGACCAGGTTGTTGAGGAAATTGTTGCCCGAGCCAAGCGGGTCGCCCTTGTTGTTGATTGCGCCGCCCGAAGTGATGTTGCCGGCGTAGGTCTTTGGCCGCTGTCCACCGTTGATGCCCAGGCTCCATGTATCGTCCAATGACACATCCATGATGATCGTTTCGATGAGCACCTGCGCGAGCACCACGTCGAGCTGCGCGATGATCCGCTTGATCGTCTTCATGTCCTCGTCGCTCGCGAAGACCAGCAGCGAATTGGTCCGTTCATCGGTGATGATCCGCACATCGCCGAGGACTTGGATGCCGCCGCTGGCGCCGGCAGCGCGCTGGACAATCTGCTGGAGGCGTTGCTGGAACGCGCTCTGGTTGGCACCCGGCGTGCCGAAGGCGCCGGTTTGTTGGCCGCCAATGCCGCCGGGTTGATAGCCGGGTTGGCCGCCAATCCCGCCCACACCGCC
>DATDFH010000429.1:0-4711 GCA_036522715.1 Verrucomicrobiia bacterium | reverse complement strand
GGGCCGGCGCGGTCGAGGCGCTCAAGGCCAACTGGTGCCCGGTGTTCGTGCGCGAGGGCGACAACGTTCCGAAGGGAAACCGCGAACTCCAAAAGCTTGGCGCGGTGCTGCTCACGGAAACTCAATTGACTGAAACCTCCGACCTCTCGGCGTGGATGCGCGAACACGCCGCGCGCCCGGTGGTCGAACAGGATTTGTTCAACCGCTGATGCCCGCGCTCAGAACAGACTGGACTGCCCGCGGTTTGGCGAGCGCTGCTCCTCAAACTCCTTGAGCCGCGCGGCGAATTGTTCCGGCGAGAACTGCTTCTTCAGCTTGTTCACTTCCGCACGGGCGAGCTGGTCGCACCGTTCGTTATCAGGATGGCCGGCGTGACCCTTGAGCCAGTGCCAGCGAATCGTATGACCGGCGCGGGCCTCGTCGAGCGCGCGCCAGAGGTCATCGTTCTTCACGGGCTTCCTGGCGGCAGTCCTCCAGCCGTTGGCTTTCCACGGCGCGATCCATTCGGTAATGCCGTCGCGCAAGTACACAGAGTCCGTGAAAAATTCGATCTCACACGGTTCCGCGAGCGCGCGCAACGCGGCAATGGCGGCCTGAAGCTCCATGCGGTTGTTCGTCGTGGCCGGCTCGGCGCCACTGAGTTCCTTGATGTGTGAACCGAGCCGGAGCACTGCAGCCCAGCCACCGAGTCCGGGATTTCCCTCGCAACCGCCGTCGGTGTGGATCGTGACGCGCTTCAACCGATCAAGCGGTGGCGGCAATGCCATTCGCCGCCGTCTTCGCCGCCGCGAGGTCGCTGCGGCGTTGGGCCATGCTCTTGAAGAATTCGTAGCCTTCGCGCAGGCGGCGAACGCAGACATCCTTGTCTTCGAGCATCGTCTTGATGATGCGGAGAATCGGTTTCGGACGCAGGTAATAGCGGCGGTAAAACTTTTCCACGTTCTCGAAAATCTCATCTTTGCTCAGGCCGGGGTATTCGAGCGCGCTTTGCTGGAAGCCGTCGCCCTCGACGAGGTCGGCCTTGTCCTTCTTGGCGAACCAGCCGTTGAGCCGGGCCTGCTCGTAAAGTTCGGTGCCGGGATACGGCGCGGCGAGCGAGACCTGCATGGAGAACACATCCAATTCCTGCGCGAAGCGGACGGTCTGCTCGATGGTCTCGCGGGTCTCGACCGGCAGGCCGAGGATGAACGTGCCGTGGATGATGACTCCGGCCCGGTGACAATCCTTGGTGAACTTGCGCATCTCGGCGGTCGTGACGCCTTTCTTGATGCGTGTGAGCGTTTCGTCGTTGCCGCTCTCGTAGCCGACGAGGAAAAGGCGCAGGCCGTTGTCCTTGAAACTCTTGATCGTGTCGTAGTCGAGATTGGCGCGGCTGTTGCAGCTCCAGTTCACGCCAAGCGGGCCGAGCTTGTTCGCGATCTCGCGGGCGCGCGGCAAATTCGCGGTGAAGGTGTCGTCGTCGAAGAAAAATTCGCGCACCTGCGGGAACAGTTTCTTCATGTAGGCCATCTCGTCGGCGACGTTTTGCGCCGAGCGGACGCGATACTTGTGCCCGCCGATGGTCTGCGGCCAGAGGCAGAAGCTGCATTGGGCCGGGCAGCCGCGCCCGGTGTACATGCTCACGTAGGGATGCTGGAGGTAGCCGATGAAATACTTCTCGATGTCCAGATCGCGCTTGTAAACGTCGGCCACCCACGGGAGCGAGTCCATGTTTTGGATCATCTCACGCTCGGGGTTGTGTTTGATCTTGCCGTCCCGGTCCTTGTAGGAAAGCCCGGCAACGGTCGCAAGGTCGCGGCCCTCGGCAACTTCCTTGCACGTGAAGTCGAACTCCTTGCGGCCGACCCAATCAATCGCGGGCGAGAACTTCAGCGTCTCGGTCGGCATCACCATGGTGTGCGCGCCGACGAAGCCGATCTTGGTCGCGGGCTTTTGCGCCTTGATGGCCTCGGCGACCTTGCAGTCGTTCTTCAGCGACGGCGTGGAGGTGTTGATGATGACATGATCGAAATTCTTCGCGATCCGCAGGCATTCCGCGACGTCGATGTCATGCGGCGGGCAATCGAGCAGGCGCGAGCCGGGCACGAGCGCGGCGGGCTGCGCGAGCCACGTCGGATACCAATAGCTGGTGACTTCGCGCCGCGCCTGGTAACGCGCGCCGGCGCCGCCGTCAAAGCCGTCGAAACTCGGGGGGGATAGGAAGAGTGCGCTCATTCAGGAAGTATTCAACAATCAGGGTTCAGTATTCAGTCCGCCAGCCGTGACGGTTCACTCCGCTTCAGCTTCGACCTTCTTTGTATCTTTGATCCTTGCGATCAGCTCGTCGCGCTGCGTCGTGTCACCCGTACCGCAGGAGCCGCTGGCCTCGTGCTCGTGCGGTTCCTCGCGGCGTTGGAAGACGGATTGCGCACCATTCATCGCGGCGCGCGGGCTGTTGATCGCGGCCTTGGCCTCGGCGAGGTGACCCTTGCCGATCGTGACGCCGTTGAAAGCGCGCTTCTCCAGTCCCGCACTGAACGCCACCGGTTTGGGCTTCGCGCCGAAGTTGTATTTGAAATTCTTCCAGTTGTCGCCGCGCTGGTAGTTGGTGCCAAGTGCGCCGCTGGGGTCGTAGCCGCAGTGGACCATGCAATGTTCGCAACGCGAGTCCCGCGCAACGCCGTTGACCACACCGTATTTCTCCCACTGCACTTCGCGCAGCATCTCGGCGTAGGTCGGATAGTGGCCGTCGGTCATCAGGTAGCACGGCGCCTTCCAGCCCTTGACGTTGTAGGTCGGGATCGCCCACGCGGTGCAGGTCAGCTCGCGTTTGCCGGCGAGAAACTCCTGATACACCGGTGTGCCGAAGATGGTGAACGCCTTGCCCCAGTCTTCGATCTTCGCGAATTTCTTCCGCGTCATCTCGCGCGTGAGGAAGAAGTCGTGCGGGTCCTTGCCGAGGCGCTTGACCATGTCCTTCTTTGCCGCGTCGTAATCGTAGCCCGGCGAGATCGTGTGGCCGTCCACATTGAGCGAACTGAGGAACTTGAACATGTCCTCCAGTTCCTGCACTTCGGTTTCCTTGTAGACGGTTGTGTTTGTCGCCGTCTGGTAGCCGAGAATCTTCGCCATGCGGATGGCGAGGATGCATTCCTTGAACACGCCCTCGCGCTCGACGATCAGGTCGTGCGTGTATTCGAGGCCGTCCACGTGGACGTTCCAATACATCCACGTGCTCGGCTTGATCGTGACCTTCTTGCGCGCGGCGGCGTCGGCATTGCGAATCTGTCCGGCTTCCTTCTCGGTCACGAGCTTCTCGGCGACGAGCTTCTGGAGCTTCGTTTCCATCGCGGGCGAAAAGTGCGCGGCCATGTATTCGCGCATTTTCTTCCGCATGAAGACGCCATTGGTGCAGATGTAAATGATGCGGCCCTGTTCGCGCAGGCCCGCGACGAGTTCCTCGATCTTCGGGTAGATGAGCGGTTCGCCGCCGCAGATCGAAACCATTGGCGCTTCGCAATCGACGGCGGCTTCGAGGCATTTCTCCAGCGGCACCATGTCCTTGAGCGAGGTGGAATACTCGCGGATGCGGCCGCAGCCGGTGCAGGTGAGGTTGCAGGTGTGCAGCGGTTCGAGCTGCAGGACCATGGCGAACTTCGGCGTTTTCTTCGCCTTGTGCTTGATGATGTGCTTGGCGATCTTCGCCGTCAGAGCGAGGGGGAATCGCATACGGATTTGGATTAGTTCACTTGTGCAACCGGATGACTGGGTCCGGTCGCGGGCACGAAGTCATTGCCGGGCGTGCGTTGGGGCGCCGCCTGGATCAAACCGGGGACGAGAAACGTGGCCGGGGAGACGCTTTGGTGCAGGTCAATGCCACTGCAGCCCGTCAGCGCGAACGCGACGGGAACCACCAGCGGCAGAGTGCAAGCCCAAGTCGGCCTCATGGTCGCGAACTATATGGTGCGAAAGCGGGATGGCAACCACGATTTTCGGGGCCCGTTTGAGTCGGGAAATGCCCTCCTGCCACGCAGCTGACCTGCAGCGTCCTACCCGAACATCCGAGGCCATTTGGAGCCACACTCTCGGCTGGCCGCGATCCCAGGCAGGGCAAATAGTAGATGCAGATTGAGGCTCCGCTGGTCCAACCGGGGATCCAAAGGTCATTTCTTCGGCTGCGGAGGCGGCTCCTTCAGCCACGCGACGTTGAAGGCGTAGTGATTCTTGCTGCTGATGAGCTGGATCAAATCATCGCGCGTCTGGCAGGCGGCGAGGTAGCCGGCGGCCTCGGACATGGTGTCACTGAGAACGAAATCGCGCTTGTCCACACTGGGCAAGGTGCGTTCGGGGCCACCGGGAGTGATGAGTTTTTGCACGGGCCAGGTCTTGCCTTCGTCGAAGGACACCGCGGCGAACAATCCGTAGCCGGTGAACTCGCTGCCGTCGGCGGCTTTGAACGTCATGCCTTTTCGCTTGCTCCAGTAGCGTTGCTCGTCGGTGAACGAGCAGAAGAGCAGCGGGCCCTCGTGCAGTCGCATCAGCACAGCACGCTGCACACTGCCGATGGCGGGGAACTCGCTAGCCTCGAGCTGCCACGTTTTGCCCCAGTCGCTGCTGTACCCGACGGGCGTGCGGAAGTTGAACGGTTTCTGCTGCTCGGGCGTATCGACACGAACGAAGGCAATGAAGCGCCCGTCGGCAAGCTGTTCGATGGCGTTGTGTATACCCACGT
>DATDFH010000428.1:0-7693 GCA_036522715.1 Verrucomicrobiia bacterium | reverse complement strand
CGCACGCGATCACGGATGGCGGTGTTGGCTGACGTTGCGAGATTCTTCGTAAGCGCATCCCACGTCGATGGCTTCTTCGCCTTACGCCAGCCGGTCAGTCCGTCGGACAAACCGGCGAGGATGTCAGCTTGAAATGCTTCGGGCTTCGCGGAAGTCAGCTTGAGCAATTCATTCACCGGCGCGGGATTCTTCTCGATGTCTTCCGCGAGGCGGCGTGCGATGAACCGGCGGGTGACCGGCAGTTCGCATTTACCCGCGAGCTTCGCCAGTGCCGCGGCGTCCGCATCCGCGACTGGGATGAGGCCATACCAGATCATCAGCGGCAGGTTGTGGTCACTGGCATCTTCCTTGTGCGCGACAAGAGCGCCCCCAAGTTCGGTGCGCTGAGAAACCGGCAAGCGTTGAAGAGTCGAAGCAAGCGCCAGTCGCACGAGCGCGGACGGGTCGGACGCCCCGAGCTTCACGAGATCGCCGGCCAGACGAGCGCTCGGTGACGACTGGGCACCCGCAGGCCGCTGGCTCATCACGGTGTCTAGCGGCCATGCGTCGGAGAGCAGACGAATGGCCCACGCGCGGACGTGCTCGTTCGCGTGATGAAGCTGCGCGGTCAGAAACTTCTCATCGGCCGCGCCGATGACGTGGAGCGACCACAGCGCGCGGAGCTTGTGCACAACATCGCCGTCCTTCTCGAACATCTCGCGCAATTGCTCCTTCGCCGCTTCCAGTCCGCGACCCGCGGCGGCGCGCGATTCGAGTTCGAGCCGCGCCTGGCGGACAAACCACTCGTTCGCGTGCGTGTGCAACTTCACCAACTCGCGCGAGTTGAGCTTCGCGAGATCGAACGGCGTGACACGCTTCGGTTCGCCGTAGGTGATTTTGAAAACGCGCCCGCTCGTCCGGTGAACGCCCGTCGAGTCGTGGCATTCGCCCGTGTCGCTCCAGTCGGCCACGAACACGCCGCCGTCCGCGCCGCAACTCAGTTCCATCCCGCGAAACCATTTGTCCTCGGCGATGAAGAAATCCTTGCCGTGGTGGCCCACGTAGCCGGAGCCGGTGCGTTCGAGGATCTCCTGGTTCGCGCGCAGGCCGTGCATGTTCACCGTGAAGAGGTGGCCGCGATATTCGGCGGGCCAGTTGTCGCCCTGGTAAATCATCATGCCGATGTGCGCGTGGCCGCCGCCGAGCGCGTTCGCCACGCCCCTGCGCGACTTCGTCCAATCTTGTGTCGTGTCGAAATGCCAGTGATCGGCGTGCTGGTCGATGTTCGCATACGCGCGCGGGTTCGGGTCGATCGTGTGCGGGCGGACGTAATGCGCGCCCGCGATGCCGTGCCAGAGTTGACCGTTGACCGTGTTGATGAAAAAAAGTTCGCCGTGCTCGTCCCAATCGTGCCCCCACGGATTCGTCGTGCCGGCGCTCAACGCCTCGAAAACCTTCCGCTGCGGATGATACCGCCACATCGTGCCGCGCATCGGGATGCGCTGCTCCTTCGGCATGCCGGGGACGCCCACCTCGCCCGGAGCCGACGCGCCGCAACGGCCGTAAAGCCAGCCGTCGGGGCCGAAGCGCAGGCCGTTGGCGAAGTTGTGATAATTCTCCGGCGGCACCGTGAAGCCATCGAGCACCACCTCGGGCGCGCCGTCGGGTTGGTCGTCGCCGTTGCGGTCAGGGATGAACAGCACCTGCGGCGGACACATCAGCCACACGCCGCCGAGGCCGACCTCGATGCCCGTAAGCATCTGCACGTCGTCGGTGAACACCGTGCGCTTGTCGAAACGCCCGTCGCCGTCGGTGTCCTCGAGGATGACGACGCGGTCGCGCAGGCGCAGGTCGAACTTCAGGCTGCGCTCGGCGTAGGTGTAATTCTCCGCCACCCACAACCGCCCGCGCGCGTCCCACGCGATGGCGATGGGATTCTGCACGTCCGGCTCGGCGGCGAAGAGCGTGGCCCTAAATCCGGGCGGCAACTGCAACTTCGCTGCGGCCTCTGCGGGCGGCATGAGCGTGAAATTGGTGTCGGATTCGGAGTTGTAGAGCGCGGGAAACTCGGCGAAGGCCGGGAGCGCGGTCAGGAAAACAAGCGCGGCGCCGGCGCCAACGGCGGCCAGCACCGGCAACTTCGCGGGCAAAGGACGAAACATGTGGGAGGTTGTAAACGAACGGCGCGGCAGTTTGAAGTCTGGAATGAAGTTCGATTTAAGGCGCGGCGGAACAACTCTCCGAAGCGCGCGTTGACCCACGTCGCGGTAGACCATAAGAATTGCAATGCATGGCGACCGAGATTTCCGCTGCGTTCAATCAGCCACTTGTGGCGCTGCTCTCTCCCAATCAGATGGAATGGCTGATGCCGATCGCTGCGCTCATTCCTCTTTTGATCGGGGGCTGGATCGTCTGGCTGGAGCGAAAGCGGCGCGACGATCCGGAAACCGCACCTCAAAAGGAGAGACTCTTGCGACCACCCGGCTATTCTCTCGCGGTGCGCCTCGATACGGCATTGGACAACGCTTTTCAATCACTGGTGTTCGCTTGCGGCCTGTTTGCCGCCGCTGGACCAGTTGGCTATCTGACTTTTCTTCTGTCTCGGATGCCGAGATTTCCCATCTGGTATTACCTGTATCCAGTTTTGACCGTCGTCTTTGTCGGCGTGGGGATTGCCTTGCTAATTCGTTTCAGACACATGCTTGCTGAGGCGAGCAACTATCGCTTGGGAATGAGAGGCGAGCAGGCGGTGGCGGAAGCGCTTAACGAAGCAGCAAACTGCGGCTACCGTAGTTTCCATGATTTCCCGGCCGAGGAGAATTGGAACATTGATCACATCGTTGCCGGTCCCCAAGGAGTCTTCGCCATTGAAACGAAGGCGCGTCGTCGCAAGGGCAGCCGCGGAGATCAACCCGCGCACGAAGTGCGCTTTGATCATGCAGCGCTCCATTTCCCCACCGCCAAAGACACGAAAGCGATTCCGCAGGCAGAACGCAACGCGCGCTGGCTCGCAAATCACCTCTCAAAGAAAACCGGTGAGCCGGTAGAAGTTGTTCCGCTGGTGGTCTTGCCCGGCTGGTATTTCACACCTTTGGAGCCGCCACCGCGGAAGGTGGAGGTAATGAACGCGAGCTATCTGCCAGGCTACTTGCGACGGCAATCTGGGCGTATCAATCAGGCGCAATTGACAAGAATCATCACCGCCCTTGACGAGAAGTGCCGGGATGTCGAGTTCTGATGGCGTTCCGTCGGAATCTTGCGCCGGCCGAAGCATCCCGAGGTCACTTCGGTCCAGCCCGCCCTCAAACCGCTCCGAGATGGGGTCCGGTTGCCCGGAGCGGCCACCAGATCGGTCCAACCTGCCCTCAGATCGTTCCAATCGAGGGTCAGGTTGGAGCAATCGGACCCCCGGTCAGACCCTTCAACCGTGCGGCAGACCTATTTTACCGTGCGGTAGAACCGTCCGACCGTGCGGTAGAATCATTCTACCGTGCGGCAGAATCATTCTACCGTGGGGTAAAACCATTCTACCGTGCGGTTAAATCGTTCAGCCGTGGCCGCTTTCCTCAAAAACAGGGCAAAAAGGCCGCCCGGCGTGCCCTGTTGCGGTTCGCCCGCTTGGAACCCTCTCTTTTCCCTGCCGCCAGCCCGGCCCAGACCGGCGCTGATCAAAAAGAGACACTTCCCCGCTGGCGGGCGCGGTAGGGACCTTGTTCCGTGCATGCCGTCTTCGAGCCATCACGCGCCCTTCGACGTTCGCGGCGCGCAGAGGATGGCGCGCGTTTCCCTTCTTACTCGTTCTCGTGCTCTTACTCTTACTCGTCTTCGCAGGGAGAGTAGGAGTAAGAGAACGAGCAAGAGTAGGAGCCGAGAAGAAATTCACTCGCCAGCCAGCCGCACCGCCAGGCGCACGGCGGCGTAGAGGCTGTTGGGATTCGCCTTGCCCTGCCACGCGATGTCGAACGCCGTGCCGTGATCCACGCTCGTGCGGATGACCGGCAGGCCGAGCGTGGTGTTCACCGCGGAGTCGAACGCGAGCGCCTTGAGCGGGATGAGCGCCTGGTCGTGATACAGGCAGATGAAGGCGTCGGTGTCCTTCCGCCGCCCCGGCAGGAAGGCCGTGTCCGGCGGCAACGGGCCTTCGACGGCGAAACCTTTCGCGCGCGCGGCCTCGATGGCGGGGATGATGATGCGCTCCTCCTCGCGCGCGCCGAAGAGTCCGTGCTCGCCCGCGTGCGGGTTGAGGCCGAGGACGGCGAGCCGCGGCGCGCGCCCGCGCAGGCGTTGGAGGGCGGCGGCGGTGAGTTCGATGACTTCGAGGATGCGCTCGCGGGTGAGCAGCCGCGGAACCTCGGCGTAACCGACGTGCACGGTGACGAGGCTGCACGACAATTCATCCGAGATGAACGTCATGCACGAGCGCTCCGCCTTCATGCGCTCGGCGAAAATTTCCGTGTGCCCCGGATACTTGTGCCCGGCGGCGTGCAACGCCTCCTTGTTCAGCGGCGCGGTGGCGATGGCGTCCACGTCGCCCTTCAAGCCCGCCTCGATGCTGGCGATGACGTAGCGGAAAGCCACCTCGCCACAGCGCGCGTCCACCTTGCCCGGCTCGATGGCCTTCGCGTCCAGGCAGTGCAAATCGAGCACGCTTGGTCCGCGCGCCTTGCGGCAGTTGGCAATGATCGACGCGGTGAATGGCACGCCGATTTTTCCGCCGACGCGTCGCAGGACGTCCACGTCGCCGAAGACGATGGGCACGCACTCGCGCGCGAGGTCCGCGTTGGCGAGCAGGCGCAGGCAGATTTCCGGCCCCACTCCGGCGGGGTCGCCCATCGTGATGGCGATGCGAGGAAGATTCACTTGGTCAAAAGAGTTTGCTTGGGACGCTATCAGGTCGCGCCCGCCCACACAACCAGCCGGGGAAAGCCTTCACTGCGCCGTCCAGCCGCCGTCCACCAGCAGCGTCGTGCCGGTCACGAAGCTCGACGCGGGTGAGGCGAAGAAGATCGCCGCGCCTTCGATCTCATGGAGTTCGCCCCAGCGGCCCATCGGGATTTTCGCGACGAAGGCTTTGTACTTCTCCGGGTCGTCGAGCAGCGGCTTGTTCATTTCGGTCGCGAACGGGCCGGGGCAGATGGCGTTGACCGTCACGCCCGTCGTCGCGAACTCCAGCGCCATCGTCTTCGTGAGCAGAATCAGTCCGCCCTTCGTCGCGGTGTACGGCGGCCGGCCGGCGAGACCGACGTGGCCGAGGATCGAGGACATATTGATGATGCGCCCCCAGCCGCGCTTGATCATCTGCGGCGCGACGGCCTTCGCGCAGATGAATGGGCCGGTGAGGTTGAGGTCCACCACGCGCTGCCAGTCTTCGAGCGAAAGCTCGACCGTCGGCTGGCGCACATTGATGCCTGCGTTGTTGACGAGAATGTCCACGCTGCCGAACTCCGCGAGCGCGCGATCGACCAGCGCCTGCACCTCGGCGGGCTTCGTCACGTCGGCGGCGAGGCCGAGGGTGCGGACGCCGTGTTTGGCCGCGATGTCGCGCGCAGCAGCCTCGGCTTCCGCGCCGTGACGCGAGTTGATGACGATGTTCGCGCCGACGCCGGCGAGCGCGTTGGCCATCTGCAGGCCGAGTCCCTTGGTGCCGCCGGTGATCCACGCGGTGCGGCCATTGAGTTTGAATTGTTCGAGGCTCATGCGAGTCGGTCAGCGGTCGTTGAGGAAAACTTTCAATGCGGCGCGCACCGAAGGGAAGGCGATTTCATCGGGCGACACCGTGCGTGGATCAAGCCAGTGGAAACTTTCGACATCGTCGAGCGCCTTCGCGCTGTTGGGCACCACGGCGCGGGCCACGAAGAAAAAGTCGAGCACCGCGTAGGTGACCTCCGCGTACTCGTAGCTGTTCGGCTGAGAACAGAGGAAGCGCAGGTCTGCGATTTCCAACCCGACCTCTTCGCGCGTCTCGCGGCGGATGGCGTCCTCCGCGCGCTCGCCGATGTCCACGAATCCGCCGGGTGGTGAAAGTTTGCCCTTGGCCGGGGCCTTGGCGCGGCGGATGAAGAGAACCTGTCCGTCGTCGCGTGTGATGAACACCGCCGTGGCGATCGAGTCGTTGAAGTAGTAGGTGAAGCCGCACGCGGCGCAAACGAACGGCGAACCGCCCGGCACGTCGCTCCGTCGCTGGCCGCAGCGCGGGCAATGATGAAAGTGCTCGCCCGGCTTCATCGCACTTCCCTAATACCCGCCCGCGCCGAGCGCGCCGGCTTTCGCTTCGCTTCGCTGGCCGGCTTTCTCCGCCGCTTCGCGACGTCGATACTCGTCGAGCATCATCGCCGTCGCCGTCGCGCCGCACCGCGTGGCGCCGAGGTCGCGGACTTTGATGAGGCCATCGAGGTCGCGCACACCGCCGGCGGCCTTGACCTGCACGCGCGGCGAACAACTCGCGCGCATCAACGCGAGGTCGTGTTCGGTGGCGCCTTTGTAGTTGTAGCTGCCGTCGGGCTGCTTCACGAAGCCGTAGCCGGTGGACGTTTTCACCCAATCGGCGCCCGCGCGCTCGCTGATCTGGCAGAGCTTGCGTTTGAAATCGTCGCTGCCCAAGCCTGCGCCGCCTTTCGCGAGATGGTCGTTCTCGAAGATCACCTTCACCTTCGCGCCGTGTTTGTGCGCCTCGTCGCAGACGGCCTTGATGTCGCGCTCGACGTAATCCCAATCGCCGCCGAGCGCCTTGCCGATGTTGATGACCATGTCGATCTCGGCGGCGCCGTCGCGACAGGCGAGTTCGGTTTCGTAGCGCTTGGACTCGGTGCAGGAATTGCCGTGCGGGAAACCGATGACCGCGCCAACGAGCACGCCACTGCCTTTGAGCAATTCCATCGCGCGCTTCACGGCGTATGGTTTGATGCAGACCGAGGCGACACCGTACTTCGCGGCGACTTTGCAGCCGTCTTCCAACTCGTGATCCGTCATCGTCGGATGCAGGAGTGAATGGTCGATCGTCTTGGCGAGTTCTTCGTAGGTGTATTTCATCGCAGTCAGTGGTCCGTGGTCAGTCGTCGGTGGTCTGGAGTCTGTCAGCGTGGCGGGCCGGAGGCAACCACGCCGAAGGCGCACGCCTCGTTTTTGTTCGCGCAAAGTCGCGTGAGGAAAAACTCGTCACACAAAGGCGGGAGGGCGTGCTTAAGGCGCTCCAGTTGCGCGTAATCGCCGTGGCCCTTGAACTTGATCGTCACCACGAAGCGGCGCGCGCGCCGGGGCCGTATCCAGTCGAGCAGCAACTCGATGCTCCGCTCCGGCGCGGCGATCACGTCGCAGAGCAGCCAGTCCGGCGGCACATCGGGCGTGAACTTGAATGCGTCGCCGGGGTGAAAGGTAAGCCGCGGATTTCGCATCAAGTCATCGCGTAACGGCGAGCGATCCACCGCGATGACGCGCGCGCCGCGCTGGATCGCCACGTAGCTCCAACTCCCCGGCGACGCGCCCAGGTCCACGCACGTCTCGCCCGGGTCGATCCGAATGCCCATCCGCTGCTCCGCCTCGACCAGCTTCGCGAAGGCGCGGCTCGGCGCGGCCTTGTCGCTGGCCATCGGGATTTCGCCCTTCGGAAACGGCGACATCACGCGACGAAACTGAAACGGCATCGGCGCGGGCGCGACGGAAATCCAGCCGCAATCGGGCGCGGTGAGCAGCAGTTGCACGAGAGAACAGACCGGTG
>DATDFH010000427.1:0-4774 GCA_036522715.1 Verrucomicrobiia bacterium | reverse complement strand
GGGCGATTGGTTCAGCGTGGCCATCTGCACGGACGGCAGCTACGGCATCGAGAAGGGCCTGATCTTCAGCTACCCAATCCGCACCGACGGCAAGAAGTGGGAGATCGTCCAAGGCGTGCCGCTCAATGACTTCAGCCGCGCGAAGATCACGGCGACGGAGAACGAGTTGAAGGAAGAGAAGTCGCTCGTGGTGGAATTGTTGCCGAAATAGTTCACGCCGCTCAGTGCGGTTGCCCCTACTTCTCGCTGCGCGTGAGGGCGTCTTCTCCCGTCATCGGGCGAACGTTGCCTCAGTGCGAGTAACAAGCGCAGTGAGTGAGCTTGATGACGCGTTCTGGACAACCTCATGCGTCGGTGGTTGACTGAGGCCGTCATCGGCAAGCTGCCAGACGACTGAATTTAGGATCGACCAACGCCATGCGACCGGCCCAACTCCTATGAAAGACGAGGTATTCAAGGACCAAATGGAGGCGGTCGCGGACTTCACCTTCGGCGAAAAGGTCGCGTCGGTGTTCGACGACATGCTCGATCGGTCAGTGCCGTTTTACGGGGAGATCCAACGAATGATCGGCGAGATGGCCGCGGATTTCGCCGCACCGGGGACGAACGTCTACGATCTCGGCTGCTCGACCGGCACAACGCTGATCAACCTGGATCGTTGCGTGCCCGCGGATATCAAGTTCATCGGCATCGACAACTCGGAGGAGATGCTCAAGCGTTGTCGCACCAAGTTCAGCGAGCACGGCGTCGAGCGGCCGGTCGAATTGCTTTGTGCCGACCTCAACCAAGGTGTGCGGATCGAGAACGCGTCGATGGTGCTCATGGTGCTGACGCTCCAGTTCATCCGCCCGCTTTACCGCGACCATCTGGTGCGCTCGCTTTACGACGGCCTCAACGAAAACGGCTGCCTGATCCTCGTTGAGAAAGTCCTCGGAGAGGATTCTTTGTTCAACCGTCTGTTCATCAAGTACTACTACGACCTGAAGAAGCGCCACGGCTACAGCGAGATGGAAATCTCCCAGAAGCGCGAGGCCCTCGAAAATGTGCTCGTCCCCTACAAGGCGCTCGAAAACCGCGAAATGCTCCTGCGCACTGGCTTCCGGTATGCCGATGTGTTTTTCAAGTGGTACAATTTCTCCGGCATCGTTGCGGTCAAATGATGACGCGCATCGGCAATTCTCTTTTCCGCTACCGCAACGGGCTTTTTCCACTGGCCTACCTGCTCCTCTTCGCCAAGGACCGCCTGGTTACCGTGCATTACGAAGCGGCGGCACTGGCAGGATTCGCCATCGCGCTCGCAGGCCAGTTCCTGCGCGCGGCTACTATCGGACTGGACTACATCATCCGCGGCGGCAAGAACCGGCAGGTGTACGCCGAACGATTGGTCACCGGTGGCTTGTTTGCCCACTGCCGCAATCCGCTCTACGTCGGCAACTTCCTCGTCCTCGTCGGCTTGGGAGTGGCCTCGTGCTCGGTGGTGTTCCTCTTGGGCGTGATTCCGTTTTTCATCTTCGCCTACGCGGCGATCATCGCGGCCGAAGAGGCGTTTCTCCGCGACAAATTCGGAGCAGAGTTCGACGCTTACTGCGCGTGCGTGAACCGGATCGTGCCGAATTTCTCGGGCCTCAGTGCCACGCTCAGCGGCATGGGTTACAACTGGCGGCGCCTCATCACGGCCGAATACGGCGCGACGGCAGCCTGGCTGACGGGGATGATTCTCGTTACGCTGCACAACGTGTGGCTTGCCGGCGACTTCGAAAAGCGGCGGCCCTTGGTGATTTTCTTGGGTGCGTTGCTCGTGGCGGTCGGCCTTGCCTACTGCGTTGCCCGATTTCTGAAAAAGACCGGCCGTCTCGCCAGCCCGGCCCGATTCGCGCAGCCTTGAGCGCGCCTCAAGGCTGGCGGCTGAGGAAGAACTTGTTGCCGCCCGTGGCCTTCCCCTCGGAGAACACCTGCCACTCGGATTCGAGTTTGTCCGCTCCGCGAAAGCGCATGACACCGGAGTGCATGTGCGCGTCCTTCGCGGGTTTCAAATTGCTCCCGCCGGCGAAGGCGAAATGAAACTCGTCGGCGGTTGAAATCTTCGCATCGAGCTTCATCCGCGGCTGATTGCCCATCGCGCAATAGTGCGTCATCACGAGTTCTTCGCCGTCGAGGTGATACATCGAAATCATCTCATGCGACGTCCCGGGGAAAAGCGTCTCCATCACCGTCTGCCCGGCCGAGGTGAGGCGATACTGCACCGTCGCGGCCGGGCCGTCCGGCGTGGTGACGTTCCCTTTCCACTCGCCGGCAAGTTGTTTGAGCCGGTTGAAGGCGGCGTTGGCGGTGAGTTTCTCCGCCGCGAACGTGGCGTGCGTGGCGGCGAGCAATGCGAACGACAGAAGGACAGGTGTTCTCATGCGGCGCTTCTAGCGGATTAGACAAGGGTCTTCAAGCCCGGCGGAATCTTCCCGCTCACTGAGTGACCCGGAAGTACTTCTTCGGCTCCGGTGACACCACGATCGAAGTGTAATTCATCGAATTGGTGGCGGTGTTCGTTGCGACCACGGCCCAGTTCGAGAGATTGGTCGAGGCTTGCACGTAGAATACCTGGCCCGGTGTCGCACGCCACTTGAGCGTGAATTGCTGAGTGCCGAAACCGACTGAGGTCAGCAGGAACGGCGTCGCGTAGGGATTGCTGAAGGTCATCATCACGGGCAGATGGTCCGAGGCGGTCACATCATCGAACTGAAGCAGGTTGGTCGGCGTCGGGTTGAGAACATCCGTGCGGAAGATCTGGCTCGTGGCGATGTTCGAGAACATCAGCCCGCCCGGTAAGATGTAATCGAAACGCTCCGTCAATCCGGACTGGATCGAAATGGTGCGGTCATCGCCGTTGAGCGGATTGCGCGGCGTGGTGAGTTGCAAGCCGGTCGGCGCGGCGATGAGTCGTTGAACCGGCTGCTGGCTGGCGCCGGGCGGGCGGTTGATGTCTTCGTTCAGGTCGCCGGACATGATGTATGGATCGGTCGTGTTTGAGGCGAGAAATACGGTGACCAGGTAATTTGAAACCGCGCTGGCCTCGGCTGCGCGTTTGGCTGCGCTATCGATGTCCGAGCTGGCCTTCAGATGCGCGGCGAAAACATGCAGCGGCTTCAAGAAGCCCGGCACGCTGATCTGTGCCTCGAAGAGGTCGCGCGTGAAGTCCGAGTTCGTGTAGCCGTAGGCGCTCAGATCCGAGCCGTGCAGATGACTCTTGGAGGAAAGGATCGGGAAGCGACTGACGATTGCGTTGCGGATGTACCCGTCGCCCGCCGAATTGCTCGCCAGATGATAGCCGGGTAGGAATGCGGATATCCAGTTGGTCATCTCCCACATGTTCGTCTGGGGAATCTCGTTGAACGTGATGATGTCCGGATTCAAGTACATCAGTTGGCGTCCGATGGCCTGAACTTGCGGCGCGTTCGTGCTCCAATTCGTCGCTCCGTTGCCTTTGACGTTGTATGTGAGAAGCGAAAGCATCCCCGGCACCGGTGGCGGAATGGAATTCGTTCCACCCATCACGTCCGCAAAGGAAGTCCCCACCCTTAAGTCGTCCACCGCCAGCGTGCCGATGCCAGCGGCCTGCCGGAAGCTGTAATTGGAAATCGGCACCGGCGACGGCGCGTCCGTGGCGGTGACGCTGGCGTCAGTTTCTGTCGTCGGATTCAACCAGATTGTGCTTTGCCCGGTGGCCGTGTCGTAGCGAGTCACGACCGCGTAGGTGGTGTTCGACGAAAGATCCGTGGCGATCTGGCCGTTGGTGCTGGTGGCGCCGGAGGTGTTGCCGATGCTCAGACGGAACATCCCCGGCGTTGCGTTCGTCGTGCTCGCCCACACGACGCACCGATGGCTGCCACTTGAGTTGAAATGGGCGAAGTAACCGCCACCGGAGTTCGGCAGCGTCGTGAAGTTGACCGTGAAACCGGCGTAAAGCACCACGCCGCTGTTCGTGAGGTAAGGCTGGCCAATCAGCGGTGCGTGAACATCCTCAGCGCGCGAGGATGACAACTGGAGCTGCTCCGACACCACGAGCGCTTCATCGTTTGTGCCGCTGCCGCTGTGCGCGATCCAGGGCGAGCCGGACGCATTCGTAATCGGGCCGTCGGGATAAATGAAGCCGTCGGAAAGAATGACCTCCGCGCGCAGCGCAGATGCCGCAAATACCCACGTGAGCAGTGGCAAAAGAATTGCCGCTGAAACTCGCGCTGTCGCACAGGATTTCAAAGAAAGGCGCTTCATAAGCGGCCGATCAGAAAGAGCCCTGCGCGGGCGGCGCAAAGGAGACGACGCCGGCAATCAACAGGTGTCTGAGGAACACGTGCCAGAAATAGAGCCGGTTCGCGCGGCTGACGCAAGCAGGCGCGAAGGGCGTCGCCGGCGGCGACCTGGACGTGAGCACTGTGAATAATTCTGCATTGCTACGACGACGGTCGAAGCCGGATTCTGGCCTGGTGCGAAAGCCAGCTTTGGGCCGCGGCCTCGGCCAACTCTTGGAGTCGCGCCCCCAACCGATTGGGGGCGGCGACGACGCAAAAACGCAGACGACCACAACGGGCGTCCGCATCCTCCTTGCGAGCACCGGACAGAAAACTCCCCCAACGACGCCGGTGCGGCGGGTCTCGAAGATGGTGCTCGCGTCTTTGTTCGCCGCGGACGCGTTGCTGTGCGTACTGGCGTATCGAATCGTGCTCGCGAATCCCGGCGCGGTCGGCTGGCTTGGCTGGGCGCTGACGGCTGCGGCGCTGGTCGT
>DATDFH010000426.1:0-5716 GCA_036522715.1 Verrucomicrobiia bacterium | reverse complement strand
GTGAAAAGAATCGGCGCCACTTCGCCCGCCGCGCGGCTCACCGCAAGGATGCCGCCGGTCATGATGCCGGGCAACGCCTGCGGGAGGACGATCTTCAAAACGGTTTCGAGCTTGGTTGCACCGAGAGCGAGGCTCGCTTCGCGCAGGCCGGGCGGAATAGCGCGCAAGGATTCCTCGGTGGCCACGATCACGACTGGCAACGTCATCACGGCCAGCGTGAGCGAGGCCCAAAGAAGGGCGGGCTTGCCCCAGTGCGGCTCCGGCGAGCCGGCGTAGAGCGCGTCGTCCATGTGTCCGCCGATGAAGCTGATGAAGAAGCCGAGGCCGAACAAACCAAATACGATCGAAGGCACGCCCGCGAGGTTGTTGACCGCGCCGCGGATGATGCGCGTGAACAGCGACGTGGCGTGCGCGTATTCGGTGAGGTAAATCGCGGTCGTGACGCCGACGGGAATGACGAAGATCGTCATCAGGATCACGCGCGCGGCGGTGCCGAAGATCATCGGCAGCACGCCGGCCTTGTCCACGTCGAACATGTCCTTGTCGGTGCCGGCGGTGATGAAACGCCACGAGAAGGCCGGCCAGCCGTTGATGACAATGTTGCCGAGGATGACGGCGAGGATCGCGAGGATCAACAGCGTCGAAAGGCCGGTGACACCGGTGAAGAAGAACGAGCCGAAATCGAACTTGTGCGCGCGGAACTTTGAACCGCGAACCTCGAACTGCGGGCTTTCAACAACGTTCATCGCTTGCCCTCCAGTTTCGCCTTGAGCCGGTGCATCACGACATCAGCGGTGAGGTTCGAGACAAACGTCACGGCGAACAACAGCGTGCCGAGCATGAACAGGATGCGGTAGTGATGCCCGCCGAAGACGGTCTCGGCCAGCTCCGCGGCGATGGTGGCGGTGATCGTGCGCGTCGAGTCAAAGAAGTTCCACGAGACGATGCTCGCGTTGCCGCTGGCCATCAGCACGATCATCGTCTCGCCAATCGCGCGGCCGAAGCCCAGCACGACTGCCGCGAACACGCCCGGCAACGCGGCGGGCAGCACGATTTGCGAGGCGGCCTTCCACTTCGAGGCGCCGAGTGCGAGCGCGGCCTGCGTGTAACTGCGCGGCACGCTGGTCAGCGCGTCCTCGGCGATCGAGAACACGCCGGGGATCAGCGCGAGCCCGAGCGCGATTCCGGCGACGAAGGCGTTGAGGCGCGATTGATAGCCGAACATTTTCTGGAGTACGGTCGCCATCACGATCAGCGCAAAGAAACCCATCACGACGGAGGGAACGCCCGCGAGGAGTTCGATGGCGGGCTTGAGCCATTCGCGCAGGCGCGGCGCGGCGAGTTGTGAAACATAAATGGCTGCGCACAGCGAGAGTGGCACGGCGAAGAGCAGCGCCACGAGCGTCGCCTTCAAACTGCCGATGATGAGCGGGATGATGTTGTACTTCTGGATCTGCGAGACGGGTTGCCAGATGTATTCGGGTTTGTCGTAGCCCGTCCACTGAAACGGTTGCAGCAGGTAACGCCATCCCGTCGTATTGACCGCCGCATCCCGGTCCTTGGTCGCTTCCTTTGCGGCCTCCTCCTTGATCTCCATGAGGAGCTTGATTGTGTCGCGGTCCTTGCTGGCGAACTCCTGCTCGGTCAGGTCGAGATAGGCGCGGAGTTCAGCGGGTTTCAATTTCTCCATGTCCGCCGCGGGAATGACTTTCTGAACCTGCGCACTGTTCATCCCGCCAAAAAAGATCGGCAGCGATTCGCGCGCGACGAACAGGAAGATCAGGAAGATCATCACGATGGCCGAGAGCGAGACGGCGAAGATCGCCTTCTCCGCCAGCCATTCGAGCGGGCGCGCGCGGTGGCCGCGATGGATGCCCATCCAGCCGATGCTGCGTTTCCCGGTGGCGTAACGATCCGACATGGCGCGTTCAGGTTAAAAAGGGCCGGGCGGGAATGCCAATGGACAATTCCGTGACATTCCCGCCCGCCAAACTTTCCCGCAGGAGGAACCGGGGGAAAGCGTTTGCATCAGGTGCGCGTCATTCGCGCAGGTTTTTCGGCAGCGGGAAATATCCGACGTCCTTCACGACCTTCTGGCCATCGTCGCCGCGAATCCAGCCGACGTATTTGGCCACGTCGCCCTTGTCGAGCGCGGGGTTCACGTAGATGTAGAGGTAACGCCAGATCGGATATTTCTGGCCGACGACATTTTCCTCCGTCGGATCGACGGCCGGCGAGGCGTCGTCCTTCTTGATCAGAAGATGCTTCGCGCCCGCGCCGTAGGCCGCGCCGCCGTAACCGACGCCGTTCTTGTCCTTGGCCACGGCCTGCAACACCGCCGCGGTGCCGGGCATCGTCTGCGCGGTGGCGGCGAAGTCCTTTCCCTTAAGCACGTGTTCCTTGAAGAACTCGTACGTGCCCGAGTTGTTCTCGCGGCTGTAGATCGTGATCGGCGCATCGTTCCCGCCCACCTGCTTCCAGTTCTTGAGCTTGCCGGTGAAGATGTCGGCGACCTGCTCGACCGTGAGTTCCTTGAGCGGGTTGTCGGCATTGACATAGACCGAGAGGCCGTCGATGGCGACCTTGTATTCGGTGGGACGCTTGCCGAAGGCCTTCACGCAATTGAGCTGCTCGGCGGCCTTGATCTTGCGCGAGGCGTTGCACAGATCGGTGGCCTGATTCTGCAGCGCAGCGAAGCCCGTGCCCGAGCCGCCGCCAGTGACCTGGATTTTTGCGCCGGGCATCTTGGCCATGTAAACCTCGGCCCACTTTTGGGCGAGGATGACCATGGTGTCGGAGCCTTTGGCGGTGATGGTTCCGGCGTGAGCGCCGGTGGTGGCCGTGGCCAGTGCCGCGAGCGCGATGAGTTTTTTGAAGATGGGTTTCATGTTGCTTGGCGATTCGAGTTTCGTTGGTTGCCTCATCAGAACTTCCACATCAAATCGACCATGAAGTGGCCGCTGGTGCTGATCGACCCGACCGGATTCGGGTTGATAAGTTCGGCGAGATAGTAGGTGACGCTCAACGTCATCGAGTCGGTGAAGGAGAAGTTGGCCTTGATCATGTGGCCCTTGACGTTGGTGCCGCCGCGGAAGCCGGCTCCCTTTGGATTGGCGGCCGAGATGAAGCCGCCGCCAGCGCTGCCCTGCTGGTAGAAGGCGCCGAAATCGTCGTCCGGAAATTCGTCATACCACGCGTCAGCTTCCAGCCGCTGCCACTTGTAGGAAATGTCCCAAGTGCCCTTGTGGCCGGACTTGCCGAGCGTCACGCCTGCCCAGTACCCGACGTTCTGCTTCGCCGCGCCGGGGTTGTCCATGTACTCGCCCGCAAACTTGATGGGAAACTCGCCGGTGTAAAGCGGGAAGCTGGTGAGCTTGTAGGTGAAGGCGGCGCTGCCGACGATCGGATTGTAGTTGTTGACCAGCAACCCGGTCAGGTCGTCACGCGTGTTGCCGTCGTTGTTGTTCGGCGCGGTCCCGGTGCCGAGGTTTTCCTTGCTCGTGATCGAGAAGGCGGAAATCCCCAGCGCGGTTTCAATCTTTGGGGTCCACTTCGATTCGAGAAGCAACTGCGCGCCGAACAAATACGGGTCGTGGCTCGCGGCAGGATTGGCGGTCGAGGGTTGGTTGAATTCATCGAGCACGAACGCGCCGCCGTTGAACTTGAGCACGTGCTTGTCGGTCTGGTAGGCCGCCTGGATCGCCGCGCCTTCGAGTTGAATGTCGGGGTCGAACACCATCGGGGAAAGCTGGAACGGGTTGTCCATCTTGCCGAGGGTCGCGCCGGCCAGCCACGGACCGGTGTGGATGGGCGTCCACTTCGCGTAGGCCGCGTCCACCCAGATGAACTTGCGCGAACTTCCGTCCGAAAGGTCGGTGTTGGCAGACACAGGATTGCCGCCGAAGGAACTGAACGGATTGCCCGAGGCCAGCCGCAGTCCGACCTCGAAGTCATCGACGAGCGACGCGGTCACACCAAAGCGCACACGGTAGCGCCAGCGGCCGCGGTCTTCAGCCGGGCCGAACGTGCCCGGGCCGGTCGGAAACACGTTGGCCTTGTTGTCGGTGTAGTTCTGCTCGAAGCGCCCGCGGAAATCGCCGCTGAACTTCATGCTGGTGACCCAGTCGGGCATCCCCGTCTTGGCCTGATATGCCTGATTGAAACCCTTGTCGGAGTCTTCGCGCAGGTCGTTGGCCTCCTTCACGGTGAGGATGCCCTTCTGAACGAGCTTGTCGATCAGGGCATCGGCGGATTGGGCGTGAGCGGTGTTCAGCAGCCCCGCCCCGGCCACGAGGACACAGCCAGCGGCCAGGAACGATTTGGTTGGATTTGTGAGTTTCAATTTCATCTCCACCCAGAATCAAATTTCGAAGTTACGGGAGCATGACCGTATTGTGACGATTGTGTGACAATTCAGCCGGGCGGTTCTCATCGTCGTCCGTTGAACGACGAGGGCGACGCGTAGCCGAGAAGCTCCAGTTCCAAGCGTCGCCGCACCTCCGGCGGTTTCTGGTGCCACAACAATTGATCGATCCGTCCGATGTGACCGGGATCGGTCGTCAACGTGCCCAGTTGCGGCGGCGCTGATTCGAGAATCTCGCGCAGCAGCCGCGCGTCTTCGTCGGACAGCGAATGAAAATCCGCCGCCGCGACGAGCTTCGAGGCCGGGCTCGCTGTATCTGGCGATGGCGACTGAGCCCGGTAACCGTTGTCTGACGACGGCGAGTTGAATTCGCTCGCCGCGTTTTGAAATTCGGCGCGCGCGCCGGGCGGCAGCGTGCGCGCGTAATCCTCCAAAGCCGCGATGAATTGATGCGAAGCGCCCACGCCACGGCCGACGCTGGTGGACGCCAAAGTCTTTGAGAGCCGCCCGGCGCGATGCTCGCGGATGATGCGCGGTTCGTAACCCGGCGGCCACTCGCCCTCGAAATCCGGCGGCAGGTCGCCCGTCTTCAGGAACTCGGCGTAGGCATTCGTCCGGCCCTCTGCATTCGTGAAAGCGACGGCGAAAGTCCCGCCCCCGCGTTTGATCAGCGCCGCGCCCGCGTGGAAGTCGATCGATTCGATCTGAAACCCCGCAGTCACACGGCCGGGAACCAGCGTATAGGTGATCCCCGATGGGAGTTCGTAAATCATCACCAACCGGCCCGTCGGCAGGTCGGCCAATCCAGTCAGGAAAAGCTTGGAAGCGTGCGTGGGACTGGTCGTGGTGAGCACGGCCAGAATCGTGGCCGTGAACAAGACCTGGCGGGCGAGTTGGGCGGATGCGCGCATTCGACGCAGTAAGACTAGAAAGTCCAATGGGGCGACGGCAAGTTACGTTGGCGTGACGGACGAGTGTCGGCTGGACCGGAACAACATTCCCCGCCAACGACGTTGAAACGGCGCCGCGCTCTCCTCACACCGGAGCGACTGGAGACGTGATCAAATCACGGCGCGCGCCGTTGCGGTCCGACGAAGCAGGTTCCGGTTCGAGGCCGGCTGGCTCAACGTGATTCGAAGCCGGATCGCCGGGCTTTTGCGCCAGCTCCCGGATGAATTCCTGCAATGCGGGGCTGGCGAGAACCGCGCGCACGACCGCCTCGACGAGTTGATAGTCGATGTTGGATCCCAATTCGGATTTGCGCTGCTCCGCTTCCGCTCGCGCCCGGGCTTCCAAGCTCCGGTTCACGAACGTGCTCGTCATGTTGTAATAGATGTACGGCGCCGACTTCTT
>DATDFH010000425.1:0-4680 GCA_036522715.1 Verrucomicrobiia bacterium | reverse complement strand
CACCCGGCGGTCACCGCGCTGGCGCTCTCGGCGTTCATGGGCGAGCCGGCGAACCGTTACCGCACCAACCTGCCGCCGGCGCTTGCGAAGGGTTACGCCTTTTTGGTCGATTCGGCGCAGCCTGACGGGAGCATCCATCGTGGAAAGCTCATCAACTACAACACGTCGATCAGCATGATGGCGCTCGCGCTTGCGCAGAACCGCGTCTACGACAGCGTGCTGCGCCGGGCGCGTGCGTTTGTCGTCGCGTCGCAAAATGAATTCGGCGAACCGGGCCGGGTAGACACGCCCCTCGACGGCGGCGTCGGTTATGGCGACAAATACCAACACTCCGACTTGAACAACACGCTCGTGGCGCTCGAAGCATTGCGCGCCACCGAGTATCTGGTTCGCGACAAGAGCGCACCGGACTCGCGCGATCTGAATTGGGACGCGGCCATCCAGTTCATCCAGGCGTGCCAGAATCTTCCCGCCCGCAACAAGGAGCCGTGGGTGTCCGACAGTCCGCGCGACCTCGGTGGCTTCGTTTATTATCCGGGCGAGAGCAAGGCGGGCAGCTTTACGAATCCCGCGACCGGGCGCGTGGCGTTGCGCTCGTACGGCAGCATCAGTTACGCGGGCCTGCTCAGTTACATTTACGCCGACTTGAAGCACGACGATCCGCGCGTCACCGCGGCGCTGGACTGGCTGCGCGCCAACTACACCCTCGATGAAAATCCCGCGATGGGGCCGCAGGGCCTCTATTACTACCTGCACCTGATGACGAAGGCGCTC
Source organism: Verrucomicrobiia bacterium (assembly GCA_036522715.1). Lineage (GTDB taxonomy): Bacteria > Verrucomicrobiota > Verrucomicrobiia > Limisphaerales > JACQFS01 > DATDFH01. The sequence goes on along the minus strand of DATDFH010000425.1, from coordinate 3,906 downwards.
CATGCGTACGGCGTCGATCAACTCGAACTCAAGGACGGCCGCCGCATCGACTGGCGCCACGAAGTCGCCTTGCGCCTGCTCAACTTGCAACAGCGCGACGGTTCGTGGTCGAACGAGAACAACCGTTGGTGGGAAAAGGACGCCGCGCTGGTGACCGCCTACACGGTGCTCTCGCTGGAAATTCTCTGGCGCGGACTGTGAATCCGGCGGGCGACAGAATCACTTCGCCACGGAAGCGGACTTGACGTCGGCTTTGTCGGCGGGGAGCACCTGCATCGTAGCGGACATCGGGACGACTTGCGCGACGCGGTTCATCGGGCCGACGTTGCTGCGCGCAGCGGTCGCGGAGAGCTTGGTGTACTTGATGTAGTGGCTGGAGTCGGAGGCAAGATAGAAATCCGCTTTGTCGGGGAGATCCTTGAAGGCAACTGTCTCCGGGGCTTTGGGCGCGGCCGGCGCGGCGTTGGTGTTCTGAGTCTGCTGGCGTTTGGGTGCGGGCGTGGTGGGGCGCGGGGCGGGGCGGTTGTAACGCCTCGCCGCCGCATCTGAAGCGGCGCAGAAGCAAAGTGACAGCAATATGAAAAACGCCGGTCGGAGAATGCGCACAACGGAAGTCATGGCGGTTAGACTAAACTGCGACACGGGCGATTCAAGCTCCGGGCGGCGGCGTGAATGGCATCTGGTGCGCGTCCGCGACGGCTTTGCAGGTGATGTGGCCGTTGGCGACGTCGATGGCGCTGACCAACGCGGGCTGCCGCTCGCAGGCATCGCGAAGGCCGAGGTCGGCGAGCAGTTCGATGTAGCGATAGGTGACGTTTGTCAGCGCCTGTGTCGCCGTGCGCGCGTAGGCACCGGGCATGTTCGCCACGCAATAGTGCGTGACGCCTTCCTCAACGAACACCGGGTCGTGGTGCGTGGTCGGACGCGAGGTCTCGCAACAGCCGCCTTGGTCGATTGCAATGTCCACCACCACGCTGCCGGGCCTCATGCGGCGGAGCATGTCGCGGCGGATGAGCTTGGGCGCCTTCGCGCCGGGCACAAGGACGGCTCCGATGAGCAGATCGACCGACGGAAGGATTTCCATCAGGTGCGCCTCGTTCGAGTAGAGGGTGTGCGCGGTGTGGAGCGTGATGTCGAGGAAACGCATCCGTTCGAGATCGACTTCGAGGATGGTCACATCGGCGCCGAGGCCCTGGGCCATGCGGGCGGCGTTGATGCCCGCTGCGCCGCCGCCGAGCACAACGACTTTGCCGGGCAGCACGCCGGGCACGCCGCCAAGCAACGTGCCGCTGCCGCCAAAATGCTTCGCGAGAAAGTAGCCGCCCACGAGGATGCTCATACGCCCGGCGATCTCGCTCATTGGTTCGAGGAGCGGCAGACGGCGGTTCACTTCGAGCGTCTCGTAGGCGAGTGCGGTGACGCCGGACTTCATCAGCGCCTCGGTGAGCGGTCGGCTGGCCGCGAGGTGGAGGTAGGTGAAGAGCAACTGGTCCTTGCGCAGCAACGGATACTCGGCGGGCAATGGCTCCTTGACCTTCACGATGAGATCGGCCTGCTCGAAAACGGTGACGTGTTGGTCCACGAGCTTCGCTCCGGCCTGCTCGTATTCGCCGTCGGGAAAACCCGCGCCCGCGCCCGCGCCGCGCTCGATGACGACGGCGTGCCCGCGCTTGATGAGTTGATACGCGGCGGATGGCAGCAGCGCGACGCGGTATTCGTCGGCTTTTATTTCCTTGGGAAGCCCGATGGTCATGCGGGGAGAGTAAAAAGCTCAAAGCTCAAAGTTCAAAGCTCAAATGAAGTTCCAAATTCAAAGCTCCAATGGACCGCGGACGTCCCGCGCCAGCAGTTTGAGTATTGGAACCTGGAGATCTCTTTGAGCTTCCTACATGATGTTCGCCGCCAGCTCCGCCAACTCACTTCGCTCGCCCTTCGACAGCTCGATGTGCGCGGCGATCGCGTGCGGGCGGAATTTGCTGACGATGAAGTTGAAGCCGTTCGACGAGCTGTCCACGTAGGGGTTGTCGATCTGATACGGGTCGCCGGTGAAGATGATCTTGGTGCCTTCGCCGACGCGTGTGATGATGGTCTTCACTTCCAGCGGAGTGAGGTTTTGCGCCTCGTCGATGATCATGAACTGGTTGGCGATGCTCCGGCCGCGGATGTAGCTGAGCGCCTCGACGACGATGGCGCCGCTGCGCATCAGGTCGGTGCTGCGGCGGTGTTCGTGGCCCATGTTGAGGTCGGTGAGCAGTTCGAGTGCGTCGTGGATGGGCTGCATCCAAGGCGCGAGCTTCTCTTCTAGCGTGCCGGGGAGAAAACCGAGTTCCTTACCCATCGAAATGGTTGGGCGCGCGACAACCAGCCGGCGGAACTCGCGGTCGTGCACGGTGCGCTTGAGACCGGCGGCCATCGCGAGCAGCGTCTTGCCGGTGCCGGCCTTGCCCATGAGCGTGACGAGCTTCACGCGGTCGTCGAGCAACGCGTCGAGCGCGTAATGCTGCTCGCGATTGCGCGGCTTGATGCCCCACACGCCTTCGCGAAAATCGCCAATGGGCAAAAGTTTCTTGCCGGTGGCATCGACCTTCGTGAGCGCGGCCTTCTTGGGGTTGCCCTCGTCGATGAGCGTGCAGAACTCGTTCGGGTGATAGTTGCCGCCGGTGAGTTCGAGTTCGCCGTTGGCGCGAAACTTGGCGATCTGCTCCGTCGGAACGGTCTTCTCGAGCATCCCCGTGTAGAGGTCGGTGAGGAAGATGCGGTCGGTTTCGTAATCTTCGGCGACGAGACCGAGCGTGTCGGCCTTGAGGCGGAGGTTGATGTCCTTGGTGATGAAAATGGTCCGCGTCTTGGGATGTTCGCGCGCGACGGCCAGGGCGCGGCCGAGGATGCGGTTGTCCATCGTGTGATTGCCGAAGACGGGTTTGGCGCGCCTGGGTTGCTCGACGAGGATCCGGAGGTGGCCGCCGTTTTCGAGCATGACGCCCTTGTTGAGGTGGCCTTTCTCGCGCAGCGCGTCGAGCGCGCGGGAGACGGCGCGGGCGTTCTGGCCGAGTTCGCTGGACTCGCGTTTGAAGCGGTCAATCTCCTCGATGACCTCGATGGGGATGAGGACGTTGTTCTCCTGGAAGTTCAGGAGCGAGTTTGGGTCGTGGAGAAGGACGTTGGTGTCGAGGACGTAGTTTTTCACTTCGAGTAATGGGAGAATTTAACCTTGGCCATGCGCGCATACCAATCGCGAATGCGCGCGTGTCGTTTTGGCAACGCGTAATGACCGGAGTAAAGAAAGTTGCCGAGCATTCCGTACAGATCGAAGTCCACGAAGCGCGGGCAGTCGTCGAGCAGAAACGGGCGTGTGGCAAGCATCCGCTCGAAGGGCGCGAGCGCGGCTTGGAGCGCGGCGAGCCACTGCTTCTGCTCGGCACGCCAGCGGTCGAGGCAGCCGCGGCCAAATTTGCGCTCCTTGTGGCGGACGAACGGCAGCGCGTCGGAGTTCGGAACCATCTCGCGCCAGTAGATGTCATTGAGCCGGAAGCCCGCGCCCTCGACGGCGTCCTCGATGTGGCGCCAGAGCAGTTCCTGCACGCCGGCCCAGCGCGCGGGGAAAAGGTCGAGGTGGAACTTGCGGTCGAGGTGCCGCGCGATGTCCTGCGAGTCGTCGGCGGATTCGATGAGCACCTTGCGGTCGTCACGGATCACGGGTACGGCGTAATATTTTCCGCCGGTGACCTTCCAGACGAGACGGCGATCGCCGTTGGGGATGTTGGTGATTTTGAATTTCGCGCCGGCGTATTCGAGGATGCGCCGCTGCACGATGCAGAACGGACTCCACGGAAACTGAATCAACTCAATCATGTCAAAATTTCGCTTGCCGACAGATGAACTTTAAATCGCGTTTTTGTTGCTGAC
>DATDFH010000424.1:0-5686 GCA_036522715.1 Verrucomicrobiia bacterium | reverse complement strand
CCGTCAGAAGCGCGGCGCGGAAGGGAAAGGCGCAGGACCCCCGCCACCACAACGGCGGCGAGGCCAAGCGCAACGGCGCGACCGTGCTTCATGCCTGTAATCTCATGACAGAGACGGGAACTGGAACTCGCCAAGGCTAATAGAAGTCGGCCAAAAGTCCCGCAAAAAATTGGCCTAGGCCAGGCAGGGATTGAGGTCTGCTACGAAGCCGGGTTCAAGAAGGGCGGCAAGACCCACGAGGTCAAGGTCGCGCCCGACGGCAAGGTGTTGGCGGTCGAGTAGGCTTGTCGCAAACGACTCGGCGTGGCTAAGCTCTCAACCGTTAAGCCGCACCGCGCACCATGAGTACTCCGACCATCAAACCGATTTGGGCTTTTGCGGTGATACTAGCTGCGATTCCTGTGGCAGGATTGGTGTGTGCTATGGCCTCCGACGACGCGTCGATCTTCTACTGGTCTCTGGCCATAGTTCCGCTAGCCGCCATTGTCTTTCCCGTGCTCTGTTTCCCTCGAACCCGTGTGAGACGCGTGTATGGAATCGCGGTTTTCGGCCTCGGGTTGATCTTTGGCGGCGCTACTGTTTTTGCTAGCTGCTGGACCTACATTCACAACCCGAAACAGTTCACTCCCGGTCCACTCCTCTTTGGCATTTTGATGTCGGGAGTCTTCTTATATGTCGGCCGCAAGTGGATGCGAGGACAGGAGGCGGGATGATCTTAAGGCGGACAATTAAATGACGTAGCTCGGCCGTTAAGCCACATTACCTGACCTTCGGCATTCCCGCCCGCCGCTCCCCTACGCCGCCCGATGTTCCACCACCGAGCAGGCCGGGCCGGGATTCTCCACCCCGGAAAAGATCGCGCACACCTGGAATTCATACAGCGCGCCCGCCGTCAGGCCCGCCACCCGGCAATCCGACGCCGTGTTGTTGTAACCCGTCACCCACACCGCGCCCGGCGTGTTGGCCAGCCGATACTGGAAGATGTAACCCGCCGCGCCGGCCACCGGCTGCCAGTGGCCCGACACCGAGCCTTGGGCATCGCCGTAGGTGATGCTCAAATCCTCCGGTGCCACGATCTGCGGCGGGCCGCCTTCCGACTTGATCTCGAAACCCAGCGCCATTGCCTCCGCGATGGTGACCGTGGGCTTGGACTCCACGAACTTCTTGATCCGCGTCAGCGCGTCCTCGACGACCGACTTCGCCGTGTTTTTCTCCGAGGTGTTGGTCTTGATCGTCTGCTTGAGGTCGATGCCGTCCTGACGCTTGCCGGAGAACGTGCCCGTGAACGTCGTCACCTGCGCCCCGGTGAACGGGCTGCCCGTCACCAGCGCGGCATTGGCCGGCAGGGCCATCTTCGTGCCGATGGTCGTGGCCTTTTCGATGAGCTGTTGCTCGTTGAGATTCTTCAGGTTGAGGGCGATCTCGATGGGCATGGAGGGGCTTTCTTCGATCAGGCCGATGTCCCAAAAAAGATTGGGATTGTCAAAATGCATCCGCGGGTCGGGACTATCCCAAAAGGCAGGAATCGGCACAGGGCGAGTTGGTTGAGGTTGGTTTGGGGGATGACGGCGCTTAAAGACCATGCCGGCGGGTGTGGGCGCAAGGTAATAATGGTTAAAAAGCGACACTCCGGCGTAAATGACTGTGGAATCACAATTTCCGACGACGAACTTGCTCCGAGTTCCAGGGAGGTTGCTTCAACCTCCAGGGAAATTGCTCCAACCTCCAGGGAGTTTGGCCCGACTTCCAAGGAAGTTGCGTCAGGTTCCAGCGAGGTTGGTCCGGGTTCGAGGGAAGGTGATCCAGGTTCCCGCGAAGTCGGTCCGAGTCGGGGTGAAGTTGCGCCGAGGGCGGGCGCACTCGCTCCGGGTGCCGGGGAAGCGGACGCCATGAGTGGATGGCTTGACACGCATTTCTGACGAACACACGCTCGCGCTCGAAATGATTTGGCGATGATGCTCTCGTTGAAGTATCGCCCAACCAATTCGTAGGCGACATGCATATGTCGAGTGAATCGTCGGACACGCCCTCACCGGCAGTTTCAGTGATCTCCGGCACCCCACGAGGAGTCGGCGGTTGGTTAGCACTACTTTGCCTCGGCCTTCTAATCGGTGCCCCGCTAAGCTGGTTTCGAGATTTCTCGGAGGCTTACACTGCTCTCGCCACGGCATGTAGGCAGCAGCCGGACTTTCTTCAGCGCTATCCGCGTGTCTTCATTCTCGCTGGTGTGCACAGCGCGCTGAGTCTAGCGCTTGCTATATACAGCGTCTACGCAGGCATTGGCTTGATCCGTGTTAGACCCGCGGCGGTGCGGGCGGCGAAAAGATACTTCGTCTTGTTGGTTATCTACGAGTGGGCCGGGATCTCGAGTTACCTGTTGGCCGGCACCTCCGCCGAATCGACGGCACAAATGATTTCATCACAAGTCGCGGATGCATCCGTCGTCAGTGTGTACGCCGCTATTTGGTTTTTGTATCTCTGCCGTTCTAAGCGAGTCAGGACCACGTATGGGGCAAAAACCGACGCTGCCTAGGTTTGTCGCATTCCTACACCACGTGACCTTTGCGATTTCCCCGCGTGACTTCGCCGCTGCTTCTCCGCACATTCAGCGCCGTTTGATGCCATGAAGAAACCCGTCTCCCGCTCCGGCCGCACGCGGTACGATCTTGCCAACGCCCGTCCTCCCTTTACCTTGGTCACATGGCTCAAACGTTGAACGTTTCCTTCGCCGACGCACAGATCGAGTGGTTGCGCGAGAAGAAGGCGCGCGAGGGTTTCACGAGCGACGCCGAGGTCGTCCGCGAACTGGTGCGCCGCCTCCAGCAAGCCGAGGCCAAAGCTTTGCGCGAGGAGTTCGACCGGCTCGATGCCGACGGCAGTGACGGGCCGGAACCGGAAGCCGCGGTCGTCAAGCTGGTCCGCCAGGTGAAACGGAAACGTCATGCCGCTCGTCGCCGCGCTTGACACTTCGGTCGTGGTGGCCGGGATCGGCTGGCGCGGGGGCGATTCTCGCCAAGTGCTCCGTCTGCTCGCGCGCCGCGCGTTCCTCTCCGTGTGCACCGCCGAGTTGGTGGAGGAATGGACGGCGTCCGTCGCCCACGTCGCCGCGGAGGAAAAACGCTGGCGCAATCCGAACTGGGCGGGCTGGCTGCTTTGGCTCAAACGTGTTTCGCGGGTGAACACAGCCGTCCCACTCAAGCGCACCGTCAAACGCGATCCCAGCGACGATGTCGTGCTCGCCGCCGCCGTTGCCGGACATGCTTCGTATCTAATCACACTCGATCCCGATCTCCTGACATTGCAAAAACCGTTTGGAGTCCGGTGCGTGACCCCGCGCGCGTTTCTCTCCGCTGTCCTTCGAGGCGTTTGAACGACGCCGCCTTTCCCGCGTGACTTCGCCGAGGCCAGTCCGCACATTCAGCGCCGTTTGATGCCATGAAGAAACCCGTCTCCCGCTCCGGCCGCTTCGCCGGTGGCCCGGCCGCGCAAGCTTGCGCGAGGGGCGGGCTTCTGGCATAGAATGGCCCATGCGCAAAACCGCCCGGCGGGAATTCAGCATCATCGTGGAACGGGACGAGGCGGGCTACTACGTGGCCAGCGTCCCCGAACTGCCCGGTTGCCACACGCAGGCCCGCTCGCTGGACAAGCTGAGGGAGCGGATTCGCGAAGCCATCGAGCTGTGTCTGGAAGTGGAACGCGACGCGCCCGCGACCACCGAGTTCATCGGAGTGCAGCGCATCGCTGTTTGAGCCATGCCGCGCCTGCCACGCCTGCGCGGGAAAGAGGTGATCGCGGCGTTGCGGCGCGCGGGCTTCGTGGTTCTGCGCATCAAGGGCAGCCACCATTTCCTCCGGCACGCAGACGGGCGCACGACCGTCGTTCCGGTCCACGCCGGCGAAACCATCGGCCCCGGGCTGTTAAACAAGATTCTGAAGGACGCCGAGATGGAGATCGAAGAATTCCAGCGTTGGCTATAGCAGGTTGGGGATCACTTCGAGGTTCGCGGGGTCATTCGTCATTCCTCATTTCCCCCGCGCCCCTTTCCCGCGTGACTTCACCGAGGCCAGTCCGCACATTCAGCGCCGTTTGATGCCATGAAGAAACCCGTCTCCCGCTCCGGCCGCTTCGCCGGCGGCCCGGCCGCCGAGGTCGCCGCCTTCACCGAGTCGGTCTCGTTCGACTGGCGGCTGTGGAAGCACGACATCCTCGGCTCGCTGGCGCACGCGGCGATGCTCCGGCGCATCGGCGTGCTCTCCAAGGCCGAGTTGCGCGCCATCACGCGCGGCCTGGAAAAGATCGGCGCCGAGATCGCCGCCGGCACCTTCCGCTGGAAGCCCGAACTGGAGGACGTGCACATGAACATCGAGGCGGAGTTGACGCGGCGCGTGCCCGCCGGCGCCAAGCTGCACACCGGCCGCTCGCGCAATGACCAGATCGCGCTGGATGCGCGGCTCTGGTTGCGCGACGAGATCGTGGCGCTGGACAACGAACTGGCCGGCCTCCAGCACGCGCTGGTGTCCCTGGGCGCGGCGCACGCGGACGTGGTGATCCCCGGTTACACGCATTTGCAACGGGCGCAGCCGGTTTATTTCGCGCATCACCTGCTGGCCTACGTGGAGATGTTCGCGCGCGACCGCGAGCGGCTGGCGGGGGCGTTTGGGCGGGTGAACGTGTGTCCGCTGGGCAGCGGCGCGCTGGCCGGGAGCACGTTGCCGCTGGACCGCGAGTTCGTGGCGAAGGAACTCGGCTTCGTGGATGCGCAGGGCCGCGTGCGGCTGTCGCAGAATTCGATGGACGCGGTGAGCGACCGGGATTTCATGATCGAGTTCGGCGCGGCGGCGGCGTTGATGGCGATGCATCTCTCGCGGCTGGCGGAGGACTGGATTCTCTGGGCGGGCGCGGAGTTCAACTTCATCAAGATCGCCGACGCCTACACGACGGGGTCTTCGTTGATGCCGCAGAAGAAAAATCCGGACGTGGCCGAACTGGCGCGCGGCAAGACGGGGCGCGTCTATGGCAACCTCGTGGCGCTACTGACGTTGTTGAAGGGCCTGCCGATGACTTACAACCGCGACTTGCAGGAGGACAAGGAGCGGCTGTTCGACACGGCGGACACGGTGCGCGCCACGGTGCGGGTCGTGGCCGCGATGCTGGTCCACACGTCGGTCAACCGCGCCGCGTGCCTGACCGCCGCGAGCGACCCGGCGTTGCTGGCGACGGACCTGGCGGATTATCTGGTGCGCAAAGGGATGGCGTTCCGCAAGGCGCATCACGCCGTCGGCGCCGTAGTCGCGCTGGCGGAGAAACGCGGCAAGGCGATCAACGCGCTTACGCTCGTGGAGTTGCAGTCGGTGGATGAGCGCTTCGACATCGACGCTCTGGAAACCTTCTCGCTCGAACGCGCGATGGACCGGCGCAACATCGTCGGCGCGCCCGGCACGAAGGAAGTCGTCCGGCAGCTCGCGCGGTGGAGGAAGGTGCTGGGGTGACCGCACCTCGCGCATGAGCGGCGGCGGCCAGCTTGCCGAGTATTACGCGCGCCGGGCGGGCGAATACGAACGCATTTACGCCAAGCCCGAGCGGCAGGCTGATCTTGCCGCACTGCGCGCGCGGCTCGCAGAGGCGTTCCGCGGGCGGCGCGTGTTGGAGATCGCGTGCGGCACGGGCTACTGGACGGAGGTGATTG
>DATDFH010000423.1:0-12027 GCA_036522715.1 Verrucomicrobiia bacterium | reverse complement strand
TCCGCCCGTCGCCTCGACGACGGCGACAACCAACTCGCCCGTTGGCGCCTATCCGATCACCGTCTCCGGTGGCGCCGACAACAATTACGCGTTCAGCTACCAGTCCGGCACGTTGAATGTGGGCACGCCGACCCTGACGCTGGAAATCCTCCGCCAGATCGACGGCTACACCACGTTCAACCCGCAGACGAGTCTCTTCGAGCAGACCGTGCGGGTGAGCAACTCAACGTCTTTGACCATCACGGGCTTGCGCATCGTGGTAAGCGGACTGACCAACACGGTGACGCTCTACAACGCCACGGGCACCAACGCGCAGGGCAATCCGTATCTCGATTACTCTTCGCCGACCAACCTGCCCCCGGGCGCGTCGGTCACCTTGCTCCTGGAATACTTCAGCGTGAACCGCCAGCCCTTCGCGCCGCCGACCTTGAGCGTCGAAATTATTTCTGCGCAGCCGCCGGTTGATCCGTCCGGCACGCCGACGGCGATCGGCCGTTCGTTCATGAGCAGCAACGGGCGGTTCTACATCGAATGGGCGTCGCTGGTGGGCAAGACCTACCACGTGCAATACCGCGACAGCGCGACCGACCCGTGGAGGACCGCGCCCGCGGCGGTGGCTGGCACCGGCTACCGCATCGTCTGGGTCGATGATGGCCCGCCGAAGACCGACGCGCCGACCACCAACATGCGGCTTTACCAGCTTATCGTGGAATAACACTGCTATGAAATTCACCGCGACCGCCGCGCTCCTTTCGCTGTTGGGAACCTGCGCCCTCGCCGGCGACGCTTCCTTTCGTACCGACAATCCCGAACAGAACCCCAACCGCTTCAGTGTCGGTGGGATGTTGCTCTTCAACACGAAGGTTCGTTTCAGCACCACCGCCGGCGCGCTCGGGTCCGCCAATCCGGGGACGACCAACAGCGCCACCGACCACACCTACGACAACGGCTTCAACAAGGTGGACAGCACCGGCAACTCGGCCCCTCCCGGCGCGACGAGTTTCTGGGGCTACGACCATTCCAGCCAATTGACCTCCAGCGGCGGTCCCGGCGGGCCAGTGGATGGCGTGGCGATGGACGCCGCGACTCGCAAGGCCGCGGGCTACCTCGCGAGGGGCACGGCCGATGCGCAGCCCGGTCTTGAAGTCAGTTACGGCCGCGTGATCGGAGTTGGACAACGCACGACGTGGGGCGCCGAAGCAGCGTTCGGATTCGTCAGCTTTGGCGAGAACAGCGGCCGGCCCGGCAGTGCGTCGCTGTCGCGGCTGACGGATGTTTACAGCCTCAATGTCAACGGCGTCCTGGTCACCGCGCCGGACGCGCCCTACTCGGGGCCGCAGACGCCGCAACCCGGCAGCCCGCTGCTGGGCGATGCGCCGGCGCGCTCGACGACGCCGGTCACGGGGACGGTCAACGGCGTCCGCGGGTTCGACGCCAATCTCTACACGCTACGCGTCGGGCCGTTTTTGGAATGCAATGTGACCGAGCGATTCAGCGTGGCTGCCAGCGGCGGACTGGCGATGATTTTCGTGGACGGCCGCTTTCGCTACAACGAAACGGTCAGCTACCTGTCGAGTGGCGGCCAGACGTTGACCGTGCCCGAGAGCGGCAGCAGCAGCGGATTGAACACGCTCGTCGGCGCCTTCATCGGCGTGCGCGCCGCCTATGACATCGATCCGAAATGGCGTGTCTTCGGAAGCTTCAATCTCCTCGACACCTCCACGCTCGATCGGACGGCGGGCACGCGCAGGGTCAACGTAGATTTCAACGGAAGCTTCCTCCTCAACGTGGGCGTCAATTACGCGTACTGAGTGCGCCGGTGGCGCGAGACTCCGTTGAGCCATTTCGTGCGCGAAGCGTTCCGACACCCAGTGTGATCACCGACGCCACGAAATAGAACGGGTCCACCAGGTAGTCCCAAAAATTCGTGGACTCGAGTAGCCCGGCGTTGAATGCGACGACCGCGGCCAGAAGCAGGACTCCGAAACCGTTTTGTTTCCAGATCAACCCCACCGTGAGCGCGGCCACCGCGATGAAGATCAGACTGCAATCCCAGCCGAGCGCGTAGGGGTCGAAACTTCCCAAGCCCAGTGCCAGCGGATAGAGCACGACTCCCGACGCTGCGCCGAAGATCCAAGCCGCCCGAAAGTCGTCGGGCCGCAGAAACTGCCGGCTGGTGGCATTGCGCCAGACGGCGGCGACCAGCAATCCGACCAGTGGGATGCTGAAGTTGGCGTTGAAACCCGCGATGCATCGTGCCAAGGGGAGGCCATCGACTGGAATACAGGTGAGGGCCAGCGCGAGCACGAGTTGAACGGCGAACACCGTCCGCGAACGGTTGGATCGTCCGAGTGTCGCGGCAATTCCCTGCGCCGCCAGCACCAGCACCAGCGCCGGAACGCAGAAGCTGAAGGCGTAAACAATCGAGTCGGAGTTCATGGCTGTGCGCCGCGGGGGGCGGAACTCAGCCACGCTGTGTTGAAGACGACGTGTTTGATCGCGCGGCGTTTCCACGTGAAGACGACGTGAATCTCGCCGTTCGCCGTCTGCGTCAGCGACGGGTACGAAAACTCCGCGCCAGCCGCTTCGGCGAGAGTCGCCACGCGCTGCCAGCTCCGGCCCTCGTCCTTCGAGAGCGCGAGGCGAAGATTCTCACGACCCGTCTTGGAGTCATTGAAAGCAAGCAGGAGTCGCCCGTCCACGAGGCGCAATGCATCGAGTCCCGAATCCGGGTTGGGCAGGGGCGTTGCAACCGGCTCGGACCAGTGCGCGCCGGCGTCATCGGTGCGGGCGAGTTGCAGCGTTTTGTCCGCCGAAGCGTCGCGGAAAAATGCGAGCGCACCTCGCCCGCCGAGTGGCACCAGCGTGGGTTGGAAGACGGTCCGTCCGCCGGCGATGCGCGTCTTCGTAATGCGCGGCAGGCTGGAACCATCAAGGTCGTGTAGCCACAAGATTTCCGGAAACTTGCCGAGCATCTCGTGATAGATCGGCACCGCCCAGCCGCCGTCGGCGAGTTGGGTCGGGTGGTTCTTCACGAGTTCGCTGACGTTGAAAAAGGGACTTAACGCCAGCCGCCGGCTGCGCGTCCACGTCTGGCCGCCGTCAGAGGACGATTTGAGGTTGAGCGAACTGCCCGACCATCCGCCGACGGCGATGCTCACGTAGATCAGGTGAAGTTGCCCCGCCTCGCTGGCGAAGAGGAGGGCGTTGCCGACTTTGCGGACGTAGCGCTGCAACTCGCGCGTGGCCGATTCGCGCGTCACGACGGCCGTGGGCGCGGACCATTTTGCGGCAGCGTCGCTGCCGTGCGTCGCGAGGTAGATCGCCACGTCGCGCGCGCCTTCGCGCGAGCCGCCATACCACGAAGCGGCGAGGCGTCCGCCGGGAAGTTCGCAAAACGACGCGACGTGAACCGTTGGCGTGGCTGGCTCCGTCTCGATGAACTCCTCGCGGAAGAACGGCGCGTCGGTCGCGGCGGTTGGCGCGCGAGGCGGAATGCGGAAGCTGGTGGCTGCCCGATGCGCGCGTGCCGATCTCCACAGTGGCGCCGCGAACAGCGCAACGGTCAGTCCGGCCAGCAACCATCGCGAGCCTGCCCGTTTCATTTAACCTCAGCGCAGGATTTCACCTTTGGCCACATCGCCCTTCACGTCGAGCACTTGAATCTGGTTGATCGTCTTGAAGTGCGCGTGGTCATCGAACTGCCAGACGACTTTCTTGTCGCGCGTGACCTCGAAGAACTGCGGCTGCTCGCCGAGATGGCCGTGGCCCAGATAATTGCAGAACACCGTGTTGCCGTTGGGCAGGCGCTGACACCCAGCCATCAATCGCAGCGTGTTGCCGGGCAGGTCGTTCTCGTTCAACTCCCACACGACCTTTTCCTTCGCATCGAATTCCAAGACCTTGTGGCCATCGCCGCAGGTGACGAGCAGGCCGCCCTTGGCCAGCGGCACAACTTCGTGCGGGTCGCCGGGGACTTTGATTTCGCGTAGCACTTTTCCGCCGCCGTCCAGCTCCACGATCTTGCCCTCGCCCTTGAAGCAGACGAGGTAGTGGCCGTTGGCGAGCTTGCGCGTGCCGCGGAATTGATTGTGCAGTTTCACGTCCGGCTTGGTGGTGAGCTTGATCTCCTTCGTGATCTTACCCGCGCGGTCCACCTCGATGATCCGGCTGGTGCCGCACTCGACGATCATCACCTTCCCATCGGGCAACGGCTGGCAGGCGTGCACCTCGACCTTCACGTCGGTCGGCGCCTTGTATTCCCAGACGATTTTCTTTTCGGCGGTCGGCGTCACTTCCAGCGCGCCGCTGACGAAGCAGAAAAGGTAGTTGCCGTTCGGCAACCGCCAGCAGTCCTGCGGATTCTTGCAGTCGTACTGCCACTCGATCTTTCCTTCCGCGGAAACCACGCACACCTTGCCACCGCCGTAATCGCAGCAAAGAAAAGGGCGCGCCGCGTGGGCACTGAGCGTGACGACGGCAAGAACGAGAAATGCGCGGAAGAATTTCATGGCGCAATGTTGGCCGACGCGGCGCGAAGCTCCAAGTTCAAAGCTCGAAGCTGGAAAGTTCCAAGGCCCAAACGACAAGCCCCAAGACTCCGCGCGGAGCTTGGGGCCTGTCGTTCCGATTGAGCTTTGAACCTTCGCCGTCAGGCGACGATTTGCTTCACCACGTTGCCGTAAACGTCGGTGAGGCGGAAGTCGCGACCGGCGTATTTGTAAGTCAGCTTCTCGTGGTCGAGGCCCATCAGGTGCAGCGCGGTCGCGTGCAGGTCGTGAATGTGCATCTTGTTCTCCACGGAGGCCGCGCCGTAATGGTCGGTCGCGCCGTAGGCCATGCCGCCTTTGGTGCCGCCACCGGCCATCCACATGGTGTAGCCTCGCGCGTTGTGGCCGCGGCCGTCGGCGCCGTTGTTGCCGGGCGTGCGGCCGAACTCGCCGCCCCAGATGACGAGCGTGTCCTTCAGCAGACCGCGCTCCTTGAGGTCGGTGAGCAGCGCGGCGATGGGCTGGTCCACTGCGGCACAACTCGCAGTGAGGCGGCTGCGCAATCCTTGGTGATGATCCCAGCCCTGATGGCAAACCTCGATGAAGCGCACGCCGGCCTCGGCGAAGCGGCGCGCCATGAGGCATTGCTTGCCGAAACTGTCGGTCGTGCCCGAGCCGATGCCATAGGACTTGAGCGTGGTGGCGGACTCATGCTTGAAATCCATGACCTTCGGCACCTCGGTCTGCATGCGGAAGGCGAGTTCGTAGGACTGGATGACGCCCTCGACGTCGGAATTCTCGCCGCTCTTCGCGAGCAGGTCCTGGTTCATGGACTGAACGAGGTCGAGTTGTTCGCGCTGCGCCTCGGGTGAGAGGTGGCTGTTGTGAATGTTGCCGATGCCCTCGTTGCCGGACATGGACGTGTTGCCCTTGCGCTTGCCAGCCGGTCCGGCGGCACTCTTCGGTTCCTCGATGCGCGTGCCTTGGTACGACGCGGGTAGAAACGCGCTGCCGTAATTCTGCGCGCCGCCCTGCGCGACGGGCGCGGCGATGGTGATGAAGCCGGGAAGGTTTTGGTTTTCCGTGCCGAGTCCGTAGAGCGTCCACGCGCCCATCGACGGGCGCACAAAACGCGCGCTGCCTGTGTGCAACTGCACGAAAGCCTGCGGATGGTTGGGGATGTCGGTGTGCATGCCGTTGAGCAGGCACAGCTCATCGGCGTGCTCGGCGACTTTCGAGAAGGCGTCGGAAATCCACAGCCCGCTCTGTCCGCGCTGCTTGAACGGCATGACGGGCGCGATGAGCTTGCCCCGTTCGCCGGCTTTGCCGTTGTCGGCGATGAGATCGGGCTTGTAATCGAACGTGTCGAGGTGCGACGGACCTCCCTGCATTGCGAGGAAGATGATGCGCTTGGCGCGTGCGGGAAAGTGCGGCGCCTTGGGCAGCAGCGGACTTTGAAACGGCGCGGCGGCCTGCGTGCTCAGGCCGGCAAATGCCAGCCAGCCGAAGCCAGCGGACACGGTCTTGAGCATGTCGCGGCGCGTGAGGACGCGTGGCATGACCTGGGAGCAATCGTAGGGGCGGTTGTTGGTGTTCATGGTGTCAGTTGATGTAACGAAACTCGGCGCTCGCCAGCAAGGCCTGGCAAAAAGTCGCCCACGCGGTGTCGCGAGAGCCGCCGCTGGTGGTGTGTTTCTGCAAGTAGGTTTCTGCGCGCGAAAGCTCGGCGGCCGTTGGCGTGCGGGAGAGCGCGGTGAGATAGGCCGTGATGATGCGGCGATGGTCAGCCATGCTGCCCGTCGCGAGGAGGCGCTTCGCCATCTGTGCCGAGTTATCGTAGATGAACGGGCTGTTCAACATGAAGAGCGCCTGAGACGGCACGGTGGTCACGTCGCGATTCGCCACGACGAGGCTCGGCTCGGCGAAGTCGAACAGATCCAGCACATCGGGCACCATGTCGCGCACGATGGGCAGATAGACGCTGCGCTTGTTCGAATCAGTCTTGAGGACGGCGCCGCGGCTACGGCCGATGTCGGTGTCGCCGATGGCGGTGACGGGTGAGCCGTGCGGAGGCACAAGATCAAGCTGGCCGCCGACGGCCAGCGCGGCGTCGCGGATCGACTCGGCGTCGAGGCGGCGCTGGTTGGCGTGCCAGAGGAGATTGTTGTCGGGATCGGCGGCGTAGTTCTTCGCGTCGTTCGCCGAGCTGAGCTGGTAGGTGCGACTGAGGACGACTTCGCGGATGAGCTTCTTGACGGACCAGCCGTTGGCGACGAGCCGGCCCGCGAGGTAATCGAGCAATTCGGGATGCGTGGGCCGCTCGCCGGTCGCGCCGAAATTGTCGGCGGTGGCGACGATACCCTCGCCCAGCAGGTACTGCCAGACACGGTTGGCCATCACGCGGGCGGTGAGGGGGTTCCCGGGGGCGGTGAGCCATTGGGCGAGTTCGAGGCGGCCGCTTTGATTGGCCGGCATCTTCGGCGCGGGCGCGGCCGGGGCGAGCACCTGTACAAAGCCGCGCGGGACGATGGCGCCGCGCTCGTTGACTTCGCCGCGCAGATAAATCGGAGCGTCCGCCACTCTGCCTTCCTGCACGCCCATCGCGCGCTCGGCGGTCGGGTCCACATCCTTCTCGACGGGCGCTTGCGCGTATCCTTTGCCGGTCTTCTTGCCCTTGGCTTTGCCACTGCCCTGCAAACGCTCCAGCGCCGCCGCCTTTTGGTCGTCCGTCATTTTCTTGAACCGCTCGGCGACGCTCGGATTGCTCGCCGCGAGCCGTGCCAGAAGCGCCTCCTGCTGGGGAGTGAATCGGGAGGATTTCGCCGCGGGCGGTGCGGAAGGTGCGGGAACAACGACAACAGGCGCTTTCGGCGCCGTGTCAGACGTAGGCTCCTTCGCCAGCGTGATGAGCCGGCCGGGCTGGCGGTTCTTCGCCGCGCCGCCGCCGTCGCCCGTGCCGTAACAATTCTCCGTGCTCTTGAAGATGCCGGCGACGGCGTAGTAATCGCGCATCGTGATCGGATCGAACTTGTGGTCGTGGCAGCGCGCGCAGCTCACGGTCACGGCGAGCACCGCGCGTGTCGTGGCGTCGATCTGCTCATCCACGTTGTCCGCCACGAACTGCTCCCGGTTGCGTTCGTTCAGCCCCTTGGGTCCGAGGGCGAGGAAGCCGGTGGCGATGAGTTGCTCGTTGCGTTGCGCGACGTTCTTCGACGGCAGCAGGTCGCCCGCGATCTGCTCGCGGATGAACTGGTCGTAGGGCTTGTCGGCGTTGAGCGACGCGATGACGTAGTCGCGGTAGCGCCACGCCTGCGGGTAGAGGTAATTGCGTTCCTTGCCGGTGGATTCGGCGTAGCGCGCCACGTCGAGCCAGTGGCGTCCCCAGCGCTCGCCGAACTGCGGCGAGGCGAGTAATTCGTCCACCACCTTCTCCATCGCAGCGCGCGGCGTACGGCGTGCGGAGTCCTTCACGAACGCCTCGACCTGCTCGGGCGTCGGCGGGATGCCGATGAGATCGAAATAAACGCGACGGATGAGGGCGTGCGGATCGGCGTCGGCCACGGGCTTTAGATTCTTCTCCTCCAACTTCGCGAGCACGAAGCGGTCGATGTCGCTTGCCGGCCACTTTGCGTCCTTCACCTTGGGCGCGGCCTGTGGCTTGACCGGCTGGAAGGCCCAGAAATCCTTTCCGCTCTCGACATCCCATTTCTTCGTGATGGATTTGCCCGTGCCGTCGCGAGGATCAGGCGCACCCATGAGCACCCACTTCTCGAAATCCGCGATCACGTCCTCGGTGAGCTTTTCTTTCGGCGGCATCAACTCCGCCTTCTTCACGCCGCGCAGGGCGGAGATGAGCAGGCTCTCGGACAGGCTGCCAGGCACGACCGCGTGGCCGGTGTCGCCGCCCTGGCGGATGCCCTCACGCGTGTCGAGCAGCAGCCCGCCCTTGACCTTCTCTGACTCGGCCGAGTGGCACTTGTAGCACTTCGACACGAGCATCGGGCGGATTTTCTTCTCGAAGAACGCGAGTTGGTCGGGCGTGGGCGCTTTCTCCACCGGCTTCTGGTCGAGCGCGAGGGCGGGAAGAGCCGCGAGCAGCAGCGTAACGGAGGAAAGAAAGCGAGGCGCGAAGTTAGCTGCCGGGAAATGTCGTTTGATCATGGCGTAAACAGCGGTGGCCGCCGAGGGCACCGGGTTAATGTGAGAGACGGTGCGAAGCCTGCCTCGGGTTACAGTTTGGAGCAATTGGTTTCGTGGCTGGCCCGAAACGAAAAACCCCGGGACTCCTGCTGGAGCCCGGGGCGTTGAATCACGTTCGTGCCGGTGTGCTCAGGCGAAGATGTCCTTCACCACCGTGCCGCTCACGTCGGTCAGGCGGAAATCGCGGCCAGCATACTTGTAGGTGAGCTTCTCGTGGTCGAGGCCCATCAGGTGGAGCACCGTCGCGTGCCAGTCGTGGATGTGGACGCGGTTATCGACAGCCTCGGCGCCGTATTCGTCGGTGCTGCCGTAGCTGAGACCGCCCTTCACGCCACCGCCGGCCATCCAGATGGTGAAACCCTTGTTGTTATGGTCGCGGCCATCGTTGCCGTTTTGTGAGTACGGTGTCCGGCCGAACTCACCGCCCCAGATCACGAGCGTGTCCTTGAGCAGGTCGCGTTGCTTGAGGTCGGCGAGGAGCGCGGCGATGGGCTGGTCCACCGATTTCGCGCGCGCCTCGTGGTCATTCTTCAAATTGCGGTGCTGGTCCCAGCCGCCGGAGCCGATCTCCACGAAGCGCACGCCGGCTTCGACCATGCGCCGCGCCAACAGGCACGAGCGCCCGAAGGCGTCGGTGCCACCACCGCCTCCCGGCCCCCCGAATCCGCCGCCACCGCCACCGCCGGAGCCGATGCCATACATTTTCCTGGTCGCATCGGATTCCTTGCTGAGATCCATGACGTCGGGCACCGCGCTCTGCATGCGGAAGGCGAGTTCGTAAGACTCGATGACACCTTCGACCTGTGGGTTGAACTGGTCACGCTCGACGCGTTCGCGGTTGAGCGCCTGGATGAAGTCGATCTGCGCGCGCTGGCCTTCGTGGGTGAGCTTCGAGTTGGAAATGTTCGGCAGTTTCGCGTCGCCACCGCCGCCGAAACGCCCGCCGCCGCCGAAGCCGGCGTCCGAACCGACGCGCGTGCCTTGATAGATCGCGGGGAGAAACGCCGCGCCGTAATTCTGCGAGCCGCCGTTGTTGAGCGGCGGGTTGAGCGTGATGAAGCCCGGCAGGTTTTCATTCTGCGTGCCGAGGCCGTAAAGCGTCCACGCGCCGAGCGAGGGCCGGGTGAACTGGAAGCTGCCCGTGTGCATCTGGAGGAATGCCTGCGGGTGCGCGGGCAGATCCGTCTTCATGCTGCGGATCAGGCAGAGGTCATCCGCGTGCCTGGCGACTTCGGGGAACAGTTCCGAGATCCACAATCCGCTCTT
Organism: Verrucomicrobiia bacterium; assembly: GCA_036522715.1. Classification (GTDB taxonomy): domain Bacteria; phylum Verrucomicrobiota; class Verrucomicrobiia; order Limisphaerales; family JACQFS01; genus DATDFH01. The sequence continues at coordinate 2,071 of DATDFH010000423.1, read as the reverse complement.
GCCGTGCTGCGAAAACTTCCACGGCGAGCCGAGCAGCGTCGGGTTGCCGCCGCGGCCGCGGATGGTGGTGGTCTTGCCGCTGTCGGCCTGGAGCTTGGGCTTGTAGTCGAACGTATCGACGTGCGACGGCCCGCCGCTCATGCACAGGAAGATCACGTGCTTGGCGCGCGCGGGCAGCGCGGGCTGCTTGGGCGCGAGCGGATCGGCGGCCTTGGCGGCAGTTTCCTTCGCGGCGAGTCGCGACGCGAGTCCGGCAAACGCCAGATAGCCGAAGCCGTTGCACGCGGCCTTGAGCACCTGCCGGCGTGAGAAATGGATGGGATTGAAGTTGGTGTTCATGGTTCGTTCTCGGTTCAAATCTTCACTCGTCAATTCAGGTAACGGAATTCCGCGCTGCCCAGGAGCGCCTGGCAGAAGGCCACCAGCCCGGCCCAGCCGAGTCTGTCTTTGCTCTCGTACTTCTTCGCCTCGGCGGCGTTGAACTTCGCGAAGAACCCGGTCGTCGCCTGCAACTCGCCGTCCGTCGGCGGCCGTGAGTACGCAAGATAGAACGCGGCCTTGCCGAGCTCGGCGCCGGTCAGTTTTTTCGCGAGAAGCTGGCCGGCCATTCCTTCCGCGAGCTTCTGCACGGTGGCGTTGTTCAACAGGTAAAGCGCCTGCGACGGCACCGTGGTGTCCTCGCGGTCGCCGACCACCAGGCTCGACTCGGCGAAATCAAAAACGGCGAGCGCCTCGGGCGCCTGGTCGCGGACGATGGGCAGATAGACCGAGCGGAACACCGGCTCCTGCGGCGTTCCGCCACCGGTGCCGCCACGGCCGAATGGACCGGGTCGCGGGCCGGAACCGGGGATGCCGCCGAGGCCACCGGGTCGATTGAGGGCGAGCACCGGTCCCTCAACTCTCGCCACGGTCGAACCGCTCTGCGGCGTGAGGTCGAGCTTGCCGGCCACGGCGAGCATTGCGTCGCGGATCGACTCGGCGTCGAGGCGGCGTTTGCTCATGCGCCAGTGCAGCGTGTTGTCCGGATCGGCGGCATAGTTCGCCTCGTTGTAAGCCGATGCGAGCTGATACGTGCGGCTGAGGACAATCTCTCGCACGAGCTTCTTCACCGACCAGCCGTTGTCCATGAACTTGACCGCCAGAACGTCAAGCAGTTCCTGGTTCGTCGGCATCTGGCCGGTCGTGCCGAAATTGTCAGGCGTGGGCACAATGCCCTTGTCCAACAGATGCAGCCAGACACGATTGGCCATCACGCGTGCGGTGAGCGGGTTGTCGCGCGAGGCGATCCAGTTGGCCAGTTCAAGCCGGCCGCTGCCCTTGGCGATCTTCGCGGGTTCCTTCGTGCTGACCACCTGGACGAAACCGCGCGGGACGGTTTCCTTCGGCTTGTCGATCTCGCCCCGCTGCAAGAGCGTCGTGTCGCGCGGGTAACTCTTCTCCTGCACGCCCATCGCGAGGTGCTTCTGCCTGCCGGCTTCGTCGTAACGATCAAGCAGTTTTTCGTAGATCGAAATCTGGATGCTGCTGCGGAGGAATTTCGGATTGGCGAAGAACGCGCGGTCCTTGGACGACTTCGCCTCCTCCATCACTTCGTCCCGCTCTTTCTTCGCGTTGTCCAGCAGGCGTTGCATCGCCTCCATCTCCGTTTTGGTGAACGGCTTGCTCTCGGCCAACTGCACGTCATCGGGCAATCGAATCAACGGCGTGGCCTGGTTGTTCTGCACGAAGCGCGGTGTGCCGAAGCGCGTGTCGGTGCTCAGGAAAATTCCCGCCAACGCGTAGTAATCATGCTGCGGCACCGGATCGAACTTGTGGTCGTGGCAGCGCGCGCACGCAACCGTGAGGCCGAGCATGCCTTGCGACACCGCGTCGATCTGCTCGTCGGCGAGGTCGAGTGCGAATTGCCGCGGGTCGCGCGTGTTGTGCGACTTCGGCCCGATGGCGAGGAAGCCGGTCGCGACGAGATTGTTCGCCCACTCGGTGTCGTTCTTGATCGGCAATAGGTCGCCGGCGAGCTGCTCTTTGAGGAAGCGGTCGTAGGGCTTGTCCGCGTTGAACGAGGCGATGACGT
>DATDFH010000422.1:0-2897 GCA_036522715.1 Verrucomicrobiia bacterium | reverse complement strand
CGCCGGCGCACCGATGGGCACGAGCCGCACTTTTTTCCCTTTGCCCCGAACGCGGACCAGTTGCTCGCCAAGGTCCACATCCTCGACACGCAAGCCGCACACTTCGCTGATGCGCAGGCCGCACGAGTAAATCGTTTCGAGCATCGCCGCGTCGCGCAGCGGCACGCCGGGGTCGGGTCGGCGGCCCGGACCTTTGCGCGGTTCGCTCTTGAGCAACAGCGGCGCTTTCATCAGCGCCCCGATCTGGTCGCTCGTCAAAAAGCGCGGCAGCCGCTTCTCCTGTTTGGGCATTGGAATGTTTTTGATCGGCGAACTCTCCACCGCTCCGCGACGCATGAGGAACCGGTAGAACGTCCGCAGCGCGGAGAAGCGGAGTTGAATCGACGCACGCCCGATCCGCTGTCGCCCGAGGAAGCGCAGGTAGCCGCGGAAATCGTCGCGCTGAAGTTTCTCCCACACCGGCGCGCCCGCTCGCTCCTGCTGGTGCCACGCGCCAAACTCCGTCAGCGCCTGCCGGTAGTTGCGCTGCGTGTACTCCGACGCTCCGCGGTCGGTGGCCAGGTGTTGGAAGAACTCGCGCACCCGCGGATCAGCTGCAGTTGCGGGTGGAGCGACGGTCATTGCCATGGTCCGTCGTACGCTTCAACCTTCCCGCTCGGGGAACTCGAACTCGATCTTCCCCTTGCCCTTCATCGTCAGCCACGCTGTGAAGGGCTTGCCCACGCGTGAGATGAATTTGTCCAGCAAGTCGGTCTTGCCCGTCGTCAGCAGCTTCTGCAACTGCTCAACGCTGATCGGCTGGCTGTTCTTCACCTTGTCGAGTTTGAACGTGCAGCGTCTGCCCTCCGCCTGCGAGCGTTCGCAGAGATACGCCTCCTCGCTCTGGAAGATCTTTCCGCCGCACTTGGGACACTTGCCCAGTGACTCTTGTCCGGTGAAGTCCAGCTTCGGTGCGGGCGGTCCGTCCTTCTTGTCCTTGGCCGGTCCCTTGCGCTCGCGCGGGGCAAACTCGAAGCTCACCTTGCCATCCTTCACCACGAGGAACGCCTCGAACTTGCGCTTCGTCCGGTTCGAGATGAATCCCTTCAACAAGTCCGTCTTCCCCTCGGCGAGCAGCTTGGCCACCTGCGCGCGGTCGATCGGCTGCTGGAGGATCACGGCACCGGTCCGGAAATCGCACGTGCGTTCTGCTCCGGTGGACTTTTCGCACACGTAGTTCATCCCGTTCTCGAATACCTGCGCGCCGCACTTCGGACATTTGCCGACCGGCTCCTTCCCGGTGAAATCCACCGCGGCAGCCGCGCCGCCTTCCTCGGTCTGCTCGTTGCCGAAATCGAACTTCGCCTCGAATTCCGGCGTGAGCTTGATCACCGCCGCGAACGGCCGGCCCATCTTGCTGCGGAAACCCTGCAACGGCCCGACGACTTTCTTCTCCAGCAACTCCTCGACTTCCTTCGGCTCGAGCTGCCGGCTGGCGACAATTTTCCACAGCGCAAAGTCGCACTTCTGGCACTGGAATTTTTTGTAGTTCTCGTGCACTTCGCCGCCGCACTTGGGGCACGGCACCTTGAGCGCACCAAAATCGCCGGGAATCGTGTCGTGCTCGTATTGCTTGGCGAGGCCAACGATCCGCTCGGTGAGCTTGCGGATCTCGGCCATGAACTCGTCGCGGTTGAGCTGCCGCCGGTGAATCTGCCGCAGCTTGAATTCCCAATCGCCGGTGAGTTCCGGCTTGGTCAACTCCGCGACGCCGAGACCGTTGAGCAGCGCCATCAGCGAGAACGCCTTCGCCGTCGCGATCAACTCGCGGCCTTCGCGATGGATGTATTGCTCGTAGATCAACCCTTCGATGGTCGCCGCGCGCGTGGCCGGCGTGCCCAGGCCCTTCTCCGCCATCGCCTCGCGCAACTCGTCGTCGTCGATCAGCTTGCCCGCGCCTTCCATCGCGCTGAGCAACGTCGCTTCGGAATATCGCGCTGGCGGCTTGGTCTGGGTTTGCTTCACCTCGACGGCGCTGGTCTGGACCGTTTCGTTTTGTTGCACCGGCGCGAGTCGCGGCGTGTCGTCATCCGCGGCGTCCTTGCCATACACTTCGAGCCAGCCGGCCTTCATCAGCACCTTGCCGGCGCTCTTGAACGGCTCGCCCTCGACGCGCGTGATGCGCGCCGTCTCCAGAAACTCCGCTGCCGGATAAAAAATCGCGAGGAACCGCTTCGTCACCAGGTCATACAACTTCTGCTCCGGCTCGGAGAGATGCTTCGGCAACTGCCCGGTCGGGATGATCGCGAAGTGGTCGCTGATCTTGGCGTTGTTGAAAACGCGCTTGCTCGGCTTGACCCAGTCCTGCGTGAGGATTTTCTCGGCGAACGAACTGTAGCCCGCGAGGTCGCGCAGCGAATCGAGCGTCTTCTTCACCGTCGGGATGTAATCCTCCGGCAACGCGCGCGCGTCGGTGCGCGGGTAGGTGAGCACCTTGTGCTTTTCGTAGAGCGCCTGCGCGAGGCCGAGCGTGTTCTTGGCGCTGAAACCGAACCGCGAATTCGCATCGCGCTGGAGCGAAGTCAGGTCGTAGAGCAGCGGAGAAAGCGACGTGGTCGGCTTGCTCTCCTCCGTGACGATGCCCGGCTTGCCGAGGCACTTCGCGCGAATCGCCTCCGCCGTGGCCGCGTCCCAGATGCGCTCGGGCTTGAGTTGCTCGTCCGCGTCCTTCGCGGTGTCGCGCTTGTATTTCTCGTCGATCCAGCGCCCGGTGTATTGGCCGGCCTGTGCGTCGAACGTGCCGAGAACTTCCCAATAATCGCGCGGCACGAACTTTTTGATCTTGTCCTCCCGCTCGACCACGATGGCGAGCGTCGGCGTCTGCACCCGGCCGACGGTCGTGAGATGAAACCCGCCGC
>DATDFH010000421.1:0-32562 GCA_036522715.1 Verrucomicrobiia bacterium | reverse complement strand
GGACGAAAGATTTTTCGACCTCGGCGGCCATTCGTTGCAAGCGGCGCGGCTTGTCGCGCAGATCGAAAAAGTTTTTGGCAAAAAGATTTCCGTCGCCACGCTCTGCGAAGTCCAGACGATTGACGCGCTGGCGCAGATTCTTCGCGGCGAGCGAAACGCGCAACCCGGCTCGTCCATCGTGGCCATTCAGCCCGCCGGTTCGAGGCCGCCGCTGTTTTTCGTTCACGGCGTCGGCGGCGGAATGTTGTGGGGTTACACGAACCTCTCGCGTCACCTGGGACCCGAACAACCGGTGTACGCCTTCAAATCGCGCGGCCTGGATCATTTGCAGGAATTCTCGCGCATCGAGGAGATGGCCGCGCACTACGTGGCTGATCTGCGTGCGTTCCAGCCGCGTGGTCCATATCATCTCGGCGGCTACTGTTTTGGCGGCAACGTGGCTTACGAAATGGCCCGTCAGCTTCACGCCCAGGGGCAATGTGTCGCGCTGCTGGCATTGTTCAACTGCATGCCGCCCAACTCCGGCTACTATCAGGCACGCTGGAGCCTGCGTCTGGTGGCGAGGTTTCTCGTCAACACGACCAACTGGCTCGTTGCTTTCAGCCGCTGGAAACCCGAACAGCGCCGCGATTTCTTCCGCCGAAAATTCCGCGCGACCCGGAAGCGCATCCGCCGCTGGTTCGGCCCGTCCACCGACGCGGCTCCCGGCAGTGAAGCCGAAGGCTGGCTCGATCTCTCCTCCTACGCTGAATACGAGCGCAAGCTCTGGGACATCCACATTCGCAACCTGCGCGATTACGTGCCCAAGCCGTACTCCGGTCACGTCACGCTCTTCCGCACCAAGGTGCATCCGTTTTTCTGCTCGTTTGATTTCGCGTTCGGCTGGCGGGAACTGGCTGGCGAGGGCGTGACGGTGAAGATCGTTCCCGGCGCGCACGAAACGATCCTTGAAGAACCTCATGTGCGCGTCGTGGCTCGCGAATTGATGGCCCGCCTGGAATAGCGTCCGGCTGTCGCGCGACGCTATTGTCTTCCGCAAAGTCGCTTCAAGGCGTTGTTCCGCCGGCGGGAGCACGGCCCATCGCATCCCAAGTGGCGCTGCCGTCGTACAACATGAAGCCGATTCCACTCAGCTTGCCGCCCTCCAACCCCAGCATCCTTGCCGGTACTTCGAGGCGCACCCATTCTCCGACTGGCGGCAGATCACCCATGTCATACATGCTGCTCGTTCCGTACGCCCCATACGGGATAAGGGCCTGCCCCCAGAACGCGCGATGCTCCCAGCAGCCATCGTTAAAGGAAACCATCACTTCGCTGGGCGGATTGTCCGGGTCCAGGTAAACGTAAACGAACAGCGTGTCGCCAGCGCAGATTTCGAGCTTGTCAGTGGCCCACTGGAAGTAATGTTCGTGCAATCCGGGAGCGACAGCCGACTGATGCGCGGCCAAGCCTGAAACCGGCGTGGGGTTCTCTCCGACCCAATACCAATCATCGCCGCCGTCAGCACCCAGCATCGACCCCGCTGGCACGGATTCGTCCACCCAAAGTGTGTCCGAGGGGGGAGTCGGCTGCTGGAACGCAAGCGAGGCGGGCAGGCTCAGTCGGCCGCCTGTGCTGGTGGTGTTCGTCAAACTCGACAGAAGCTCGGTCGTAGAAAGAATGCGATTGATGATCTCCTGATGCGTCTCACTGGGATGATATGCCCACGCCAGCGCACAGGCTCCCGCTACGTGCGGCGCTGCCATCGACGTGCCATCGGAGTAGCGGTAATCGCTGTCCGACCCGTTCCAGCAGGAGAATATGGCCTGGCCCGGCGCGCCGAGTCGGACGGTGTTCTTGCCGAAGTTCGAGAACCAGGCTTTGACGTCCGTGCGATCCGTGGCTGCGACCGCGATGACGTTGTCAAACTCGTAGCTGGCCGGGTAGAGCGGATTGAGGTCGTTGTCGTTATTGTTGTTGCCCGTCGCGGCCACGAAAATGACTCCCGAGTCGCGGAGGCTGTCGACCGCGTCGCGCAGCGCCACGGAAGTGAAACTGTAATCACCCCAACTCGCGTTCGCGATTTTCGCTCCTTTGTTTCGGGCGTAATCCATGCAGGTGATGGCATCGGAGATTGTGCCGTGGCCTTGGGGATCGATGAACTTGCAAGCCATCAATTGCACGCGCCAGGCGACGCCCACCACGCCGACGCTGTTGTTGCCCACGGCGCCGATTGTGCCAGCCACGTGCGTGCCGTGCCCGTGATCGTCGATGGGGTCGCCGGTGCCGAGAATCGCGTTGATGCCGTACACGTCGTCCACGAACCCGTCGCCGTCATCGTCGATGCCGTTTGTGGCCTTGTCGTGGCCGCTGGCGTCCAGACCGGTTTCACCGGGATTCACCCACATGTTGGCGGCGAGGTCCTCGTGCGTGTAGCGCGCACCGGTGTCGATCACGGCGACGATCACATTGCTGGCGGCGGTTTGCATGTCCCAGCCCGCCGCAGCGTGAATGTCGGCCTTCGTCATGCCGCCGTAGATGCCGGTGTTGCGCAAGCCCCACAGCGTGCCGTCCCAGTAACGGAAGTCATTCGGCTCCATCAGGGCGTGCACCACGTAGTCCGGCTCGGCGTATTGGAACAGGCCGGCCTCGCGATAGCGGGCGAGCATCTGATCGACGGCGGCCTGCGGCGGCAGTTGCAGCACCTGCCACCGCTCAATCCGCGGGAAGCGTCGCAAGACCTGCGCGCCCGTCGTCGCGTGGAAATTGTTCAACGCCTGGTCGGGAATGCCCCGGCTGGGTTTGACCAGAATGCGGTCGGTACGAAATCCCGCTGACCCCGGCGGGCTGTTGGTGATCACCTGGCCCTGAACGAATGCGCCCGGCAGAATCGTGAGCCAGATCAGCGCGCACAACCCGGCGAAGAATGGATTCCGCCGGAACAGTGCTGTCAGCCGACGACGCCCTAGGGCCGGGATGGTCGCCAACTTGAAGAATGTTACGTGTGGTTTCATTTCGACTCCTGTCAGTTTTATTTTCGTTTTCATGGTCGTCTTCTTGGTTCGGGGGGGTCTTCAGAGTGCTCCTCCGAAATTCCGGAAAGGCTTGCGAAGGATTTCTCGGAGCGCCCGAGGCGAGTGGCGACGCGGTGGAGAGGCGTGACGATTCTCAGCGCTTCGTCGGTAGTCAGAGACAACGACAGGCGCGCTCCGCACATTGCCTGACGCTCTTTGTCCGCCCCGAACCCTTTTGCGACCCCCAGGGGATGCCGCCGTTTCAAGAATGCTTCCGCTTGCGGATGCGGCTCCGGCCCCGGGCGCACGAGTTGCCTTCATTGCGTCTTCTCTCACGTTGTTATGGAGCCACGCCGCTCTCTCTATTTGTGGCGACGTGACAAATCGCGCGCGAATTTATCCAGGCGCGCTCCGGTCGCTAGGTAGGTAAAACCCCCAACAGCTTTTGGGGTGAAGACCCAGACCACTCGCCTCGACTCCTGCGCCTGTTTCCCCGTGACAAGCCGGATGGTGCGTGCTCTGTTGCGACGAGAATTCGCACGCACACCGTGCGAAGTTTAGGACCGCATATGCGCACGCACCCGATGAGGCATCTGCCTGCCCGCAAGCGACTCCGCCGGTTGATCGCTCTGACTCTCCTCGCGTTCGCTGCTCTTGAACTCGTTCGATTCCCTGCTGCTTCCGCTGAGACGCCGCCATTTCTTTGGGCGAGCAGCGGCGGCGGAAACTCCACCGACCTCGGCAATGCCATCGCCGTGGACGCCGAGGGCAACAGTTACGTTACCGGTGAATTTTATTCTTCAACCGCCAGGTTCGGCAGCACGACCCTGACGAACGGCCCGTTCTTCATCGCCAAATTCGACAGCGCAGGCCAACCCGTTTGGGCCAGACAAGCCATCGGAAGCGCGAAGGGTTATGCCATCGCGACCGACGCCGATGGCAACAGTTTTGTGACCGGCGAGTTTTTCAATCCCATCGCGAGGTTCGGCGATCTCACGGTGACCAACAGCGCCAACAACCCTTCAGCCGACATCTTCGTGGTCAAATACGACAGTTCCGGCAACGCGCAGTGGGCCAGGTCCGCTGGGGCGGGCGGTCTTCTGTTTGTCGATGATCGGGGCCTGGGCATCGCCCTCGATGGGGCGACCAACTGTTTCGTCACTGGACTCGTGCGCGGGCCGGTCATCATCGGAAACGACAGCCTGACGAACGGCGGACTATTCCTCGCGAAGTACGATTCCGGCGGGAGTGCGCTTTGGGCGAGGGAAGCGTTCGGAGTGGATCGCGGCACCGCGGTGGCCGCCGACGCCGCAGGCAACAGCTACGTGACGGGCTTCTTCACCACGACTAACGCAAATTTCGGCCCGACGAACCCGCTGACGAATCCGGGCTTCTTCATCGCGAAATACGACAGCGCCGGCAATGTGCTCTGGGTCAGGCAGACCGGCACCACCAACAGCGGCAGCGCCGGCTACGGCATCGCGGTGGACGCCGCGGGCAACAGCTTCGTGACCGGCGCGTTTACCTCGGGCAATCTTTTCTTCGGCAGCGTCATGGTGACAAACCACAGTGCTGGCGTGTCCTTCAGCCCTGACATGTTCGTCGCCAGCTACGACGCTGCCGGCGACGTGCGTTGGGCCAGGTCCGGTGGAGGCAACACGAGCGATTACGGCTTTGCCATCGCAGTGGACGCGGCGGGCGGCACCTACGTAACGGGGTTCCTGCAACAGGGCGGGACTTTCGATGGCATCGTCCTGACCAATCCCTCCACGCCGTTCGCTGTCAAATATGACAGCGCCGGAAACGTGCTCTGGGCGAAGCAGCCGACGGGCGAAATCGGCAGCCAGGGCGGCAAAGGCATCGCCGTGGACGCCAAGGGCGATGCGCACCTCACAGGCGACATCGCGGGCGTGGCCACTTTCGACGGTGTCGCCCTCACAGCCGACAACTTCGGCGACATCCTGGTCGCGAAGATCGGGCTTCCACCCGTTGGCCTTTTCATTGTTGGCGATCAGATCGTTCTCTCCTGGTCAACAAACGTCGCCGGATTCGTGCTCGAAAGCGCGCCGGAACTTTCGGCTGGAACGAACTGGACGCCCGAAACGAACGCCGCGGTTGTCGGCGACCACTACACCGCAACCAACGACACAATCGTTGAGAGAAAATTTTATCGACTCCGAAAGCCTTGAGAACTTCGCGCCGGAGTCTCCCGCAAATGCCGGAAGCGCTCTGACAAGTTCCGGGTCGTAAACGAAGGAAACGATTATGAAATCTCCAGCCGTGTCTCTGCTTTTACTCACATCCATTGCCACTCCCCTTCCCGCCGCTGAACTTGGCCGTGAAGTCGCGGTGCCGAAACACCTTCAGGACGGCGAGGAGTACCTACTGCCGCCCAATGCCCTCATCGAGCACGGGCGAAGACTTTTCACCGCTGTCTGGACGGCGCAGGAGGGCGGCGGGCGACCGTTGACCAAAGGCACCGGCGCGCCGTTGTCGGACCTGAACGATCCGCTTGTGTTCCCGCGCAACTTCAACCGCCTCTCCGCGCCCGACGCCAATTCGTGTGCCGGTTGCCATAACCAACCTTTCGGGCTGGCCGGCGGCCACGGCGACATTGTGGCCAACGTGTTCGTGCTCGGCCAGCGGTTTGATTTCCTCACGTTCGACCGCATGACCGTCGTGCCCACCAAAAGTTCCATCGATGAGCTGGGTCGGCCCGTGACGGAACAGACCTTCGCCAACACGCGCATCACCATCGGCATGTTTGGATCGGGCTTCATCGAACTGCTCGCCCGCCAGATGACGCGCGACTTGCAGGCCATTCGGGACGCGACGCTCCCGGGCGAGTCGCATCCGCTCATCACGAAAGGCGTTCCATTCGGAACGATCGCACGTCGTGCCGACGGCACGTGGGACACCTCGGGCGTCGAGGGCATTCCCGCGACGAGCCTTGGCACTTCTGGCGCGACGCCGCCAAGTCTGGTGATCCGTCCGTTTCACCAGGCGGGCCGCGTAGTGTCGCTGCGCGAGTTTTCCAACAACGCCTTCAATCAACATCACGGCATCCAATCCACCGAACGCTTCGGCATCGGCACCGACCCCGACGGAGACGGAGTCGTGAACGAGATGACGCGCGCGGACATGACAGCGGCGGTCTTTTTCCAGGCGACGATGGCCGTGCCCGGTCGCGTGATTCCGAACGATCCCGAAATCGAAGCGGCGGTGCTGACTGGCGAACATCGGTTTCAAGCAGTCGGCTGCACGGCCTGTCACGTGCCAAATCTGCCGCTGGACGATTGGATGTTCTCCGAGCCGAATCCTTACAATCCGCCGGCCAACCTCCGACCGGGAGATGCGAGACCCGTGGCGGTCAACCTCATCGCCGATGACCTGCCTTCACCGCGCCTCAAACCCGATGCTCGCGGCATCGTCAACGTGCCGGCCTTCACCGATTTGAAGCTGCATGACATCTGTGATGGACCGGCCGATCCGAACATCGAACCGCTCGACATGAATGAGCCAAACGGTTCGATGGGATTCTTTGCCGGCAACCGCCGGTTCGTGACGAAGAAACTTTGGGGCTGCGGCAACCAGCCGCCGTTCTTTCACCACGGCCAATTCACCACGATGCGGGAGGCCATCCTCGCGCACTTCGGCGAAGCCAGGCCCAGCCGCGAAGCGTTCGACGCGCTCAGCCCCTACGAGAAGGACTCGATCATCGAGTTTTTGAAAACCCTGCAGGTGTTGCCGCCCGGCACGAAGGCTTTGATCGTGGACGAAACCGGCAAGCCGAAAGAATGGCCGCCGCGCCATTGACGGGTCGCGAGTGTTTTCACGCGTCCGCCCTGTGTCACTCGTCGGTCCCGTCGCTGAAGGGACGCTTCGATCGCACGGTGCGGGTTCCTCAACTGCATGGTTCCGGTTTAGTTCGTCACATACACGATATAGTAACGCTGCTTGGAAGCGCCACTCGTCGTGTCCGTCCACGAAGTCGTTGTGCTCGTGGCAGTGACGTTGGCGCTGAGATCCGTCCAGGCCGGATCGGTGAGGTTGGATTTGTAGGCCACGCGGTAGATTTTCCCGACGGTGCTCGCCCAGGTGATTTGCATGTCATTGCCGGGCACCTTCTTGATCGAAGAGACGGGCACGCTGTTGCCCGCGACAGTCACGGTGGCGCTGGCGGGTGAACCGATTGTGTAAGCCGCGTTGGCCGTGAGTGCCAGCATGACGGTTTCCGAACCGACGAGGCTCGTCGAAGCCTTCGGTGTCACGATGAGCGTGGCCGAAGCCGCGCCCGCCGGAATCGTCACGGAAGTGCCGAGCGCGTTGTAATCAACACCGTTGGCCGCCGCACCGCCGAGGGTGAAGTTCACCGTGAGGGCCGCGGTGGTGCTGCCTGTGCGGGTGAAGGTAAACGTTCCCGGATCGAGGCCGACGCGCGAGGCGTTGGGGTCCGTGGCCGTCACCGTGACCACCGGCAGCGTCGGCACCGAGTCGTTGTCTGCGATCGTGACGGTTGCGCTGGACGGCGTGCCCACGGTGTAAGACGCGTTGTTCGCCAGTGTCAGCACAACCGTTTCAGAACCTTCCACGAGCGCGTCGTCGATCGGCGTCACTGTGACGGTGGCCGAGGCCGCGCCCGCGGGAATCGTCACCGAGCCGCTGAGCGTGCTGTAGTCCGTCCCGTTGCCCGCGGTGCCGCCGAGGGTGTAGTTCACGGTCAACGCCGCCGTGGTGCTGCCGCCGCGGGTGATGGTGAACACGCCCGGGTCGGCGCCGGCTTCAGACGCGTTCGCATCCGTCGCCGCCACGGCCACGGTCGGGAGCGTCACGGCTCCGTCGTTGTCGTAGATGGTGAGCGTCACGCTGCCCGGCGAGCCGAGGTTGTAGGCGGCATCGGCCTGGATCGTGAGCGTCGCGGTCTCCGTCCCTTCCACTTCGGTGTCATCCACGGCGATGACCGTGATCGTGACGGAACTCTGGCCCGCCGGAATTGTGAACGAGTCCGGCATGTCGCCTTGCGGTCGTCGGTAATCATTCCACTTCGTGGCCGAACCGCTCGGCGCGAGCGTCACCGTGAGATCGCTCGCGGTGCTGCCCGTGCGGGTGAGCGTGAACGACGCCGTGTCGGTGCCGCCTTCGGTCATCGTGGCGTCCGTCGAGGTGATGCTCACCGTCGGGAGGGCGTTGGTCGTGAAGAGATTGGTCACGCCAAAAACGCGCCGGCCGTCGGCCAGTTGAATTTCCACTTCGACCCATTGCGCGCCCGAGGTGGCGGGCGTGAAGGTGTATTCGTCACCGTAAGCCGGTTCCTGGCCTGCGGCTTCCCACACGATGCGCGCGCGGCTGAGGTCCACGCCGGGCGCCTGCAGCGTGGCGGTCACCGGCTGGTTGGTGCCGGATTGGGCGGGCAGGATGATTTGCGCCGTGGCCGAGGTCCACGCCTGCGATTTGGCAGGCGTCAGCGCGGCCACATACGCGAGGCTCGCGAGGCTGCGCGCCGTCGATACCGCGACGAACTCGGTGGTGACGTTGTAGATGTCACCCCAACGGTCGTAGTAGGGATACGGCGCGGCCGAGGCGTCGTTGGCCGGGTAGCAGACGGTGCTCAACTCGCTGCCGTATTTATCCACCCAACTGAAGTAGGATTGCACGCTGCCCAGCGGAATGCCATCGGGCGGCAGGACGCGCCAGTCATTCTGCGCGTACTGGTGGACGATCTCGCGCTGGCGCTTCCAGCCAAGGCCCGTGATCAGGCTCGCGTTGGCGGGATTGACGCCGGCCTCGTAGTTCATGTTGCAGATGATCGCGTCGAGATACTCGGGGCGCGCGTCGAGCTGATAGGCGGCGGTGATGTCGAACGTTTGTTCGCTGGAGAAATACCACCCGCCACCGCGCACGGCCTTGGTCTGGCTCGGGAAGCTCGTGCCGTAAGCGCTGTCGTGGGCGCGTTGATACACGTCCTGGCCGGCTCCCTTGACCTCGGTCTCGCATTTGGCGAGGTAAGCCGCATCGAGCGCGCTGGCCGGAAGCCGGCCCGTGCGCGCCGCGAAGGCATAGCTGCGCACCGCGCAACCGTAGCTCTCCCACATCCGCCACCAGCCCCAGCGATAGGTCGCCGGGTCGTTCGGATTCGGGAACCACGACTTCAACGTCTGGTGAATGGACTGGTCGCCCGTCGCGAGGAACATTTCGCAGGCGGCCCATGCGAGTTCGTCGTCGTGCGTGAACACGTCTCCGTAGTGCGTGATTTTCTGATAAGCGCCGGCCTTGCCGTGAAGCGCGATGGCGTTGGTGAGGAACTGCCAGCCGAGCCTGGCCTTTTGCAAATACGCCGCGGCTTCCACCGGGTACTGCGCCTTGAACTTCGGCGACGACGCGCACTGCGCCAGCGCCGCGACGCCGACCGCAGTGGACGCGGTGGTCTTCGGCCAGACGACCTGCGGGTCGCCCTGGTCGGGGAGCACGTTGTTTTCGTATTCGCGGTTGCGTGGGTAGGTGATGAAGTAGAAGCCGCCGTCGGCGTCCTGGATGCGGGCCAGATAATCGGCCTCCCATTTCGCCTCTTGCATGAGGTCGCTGACGCCGTCGCCGCTCTCGGGAATGCCGAGATTGTCGAGCGCAGCCACACCGGGGAACGCGTCAACAGCGAACATCAACGAGTGAACCAGCAGCGCCGAGTTGATCGTGTATTTGCTGTAATCGCCCGCGTCGTGATGGCCGCCGTGAGCGTCGAGCTGGCCGTGGTTGACGAACGGATAAAGCTGCGCGGCTTCGCTGGTGAGCGCCGGCGCGACTTGCGGCGGATTGTCGGCGTTCGTCTGGTTCGCGTAAGCCGCGATGGTGTTCCAAGTAAAGGAGTAATTCGCCTGCGGGCTGGGCACGTCCACGACCGCGGTGTGACACGCGTTGTGCGTGAAGCGCGTGAAGGGCAGCGCGTTGTCCGTGCCGCAACGCTGATGATAAAGGCCCAGCGCGTAAGTGCGCGTGAAGGCCATCGCGATGCCGTCATCAATGAGGAAAGGCAGCGACGCGCCGAGGCCGGGCACCAGCAGGCGGTATTCGCCGGGCGTGGTGAAGCTGCTGAAGTCGGCGACGCACACTTTCTGATACGGCGTGGGCGAATAGGTCCAGCCGACATCAAGCTGGTTGCTCAATGTGCCTTGATAGACGATCGCGCCGGTCGCGGTGTCCACGAGCTTGAAGCCGAGCGACGGCGCAATGTCCATCTCGCCGAGGTTGCCGAGGTAATAGCCCACCGTCGCCTTCTTCGGCAGCGACGGCACGTAACCTTCCTGATTGACGTGAATGGCCGGGCTGTAACGCAGCGGATCGGCGGTGATGCTAAACAGCATGGTCGAAGGCCAGAGAGCGCCGCCGGGATTTTTCACTTCGACCGCCGCGCCGTCCGGAATGGCCGAGGCGAGTTGGAGAATCAAATTGTTCTCCAGCCGCAAATCGCGCACCGCGAGCGGCGCGTAGAACGGACGGCGCTTGAAGCCGACCGCCGTGGCGGTGACCGGCGAGCCGTTCACCGTGACGGCGAACTGCGAGAGCGCGGGCGCCGTGAAGTTGCCGCTGGCATCCACGAAATTCCAATTTGTGACTGTCGCGGGATCGGGCTGCTTGAGGTTGATCATGCGCAGCTCCAGCGTCGTGGGCGAGAGCACGTGCAACGTGCAGTCGCCGACCTTGGGCATCGTGAGATTCACGTAGTCCACGACGCTCACGGTGGGCGCGTTTGTGCCCGGTGGGGGCGCGGAGTCGTTGTCCGCAATGGTGACGGTCGCGTTGTTCGGCGAGCCAACTGTGTAGGCGGCATTCGCCGAGATCGTGAGCACGACAGTTTCCGAACCCTCGACGAGCGAATCATCAATCGGCGTCACCGTCACCGTCGCGGAGCTGTTGCCTGCGGGAATTGTGACCGAGGAGCCGGGAGAAATGTAGTCAGTGCCATTGGCCGCGCTGCCGCTGAGCGCGAAGTTCACCGTGAGCGACGCCGTGTTGCTGCCCGTGCGCGTGATGGTGAAGACGCCCGGATCCGCGCCGGTTTCAGACGCGTTCGCGTCGGTGGCCGCGACGGTCACCGTCGGCAACGTCGGCGCGGAATCATTGTCGGCAATGGTGACGGTCGCGCTGCTGGGCGAGCCAACCGTGTAAGCCGCGTTTGCCGAGAGCGTAAGCACGACGGTCTCGGAGCCCTCGACCGCCGTGTCGTCGATCGGCGTTACGGTCACCGTCGCGGAGGCTGCCCCCGCAGGAATCGTGACAGTGGTGCCAAGCGTGTTGTAGTCAGCGCCGTTGGCGGCGGTACCACTGAGCGAGTAGTTCACTGTGAGCGACGCCGTGTTGCTGCCCGTGCGAGTGATGGTGAAGACGCCCGGATCCGCGCCGGCTTCCGACGCGTTCGCGTCGGTGGCCGTGACGGTCACGGTCGGCAGAGCCGGCGGCGAGGACTGGCTGGACTTGCCGGCGTAATCCCACGTCGCGCGGCCGTCGAACGTCGAGAAACTCATGCCGACCAGCGTCTGGCCTTCGAGACCGACCTGGCTGGCGGGCACTTCGAGCCGCACCCATTGACCGGGCGTGGGCAACGGGCCGACGTAACGGCGGCTGGCCGTTCCGTCGGTGCCGTATGCGATGTTGTTCGCGCCCCAATAGGCGCGGTGCTCCCAGTTGTCCGCGTTCCAGCTC
Organism: Verrucomicrobiia bacterium; assembly: GCA_036522715.1. Classification (GTDB taxonomy): domain Bacteria; phylum Verrucomicrobiota; class Verrucomicrobiia; order Limisphaerales; family JACQFS01; genus DATDFH01. The sequence goes on along the minus strand of DATDFH010000421.1, from coordinate 20,875 downwards.
AGCATCACTTCGCCCGGCGGATTGGCCGGGTCGAGATAAACGTAGGCGAAGAGCGCGTCGCCGGCGCTCACGGGAAGCGTCGTGGTCGCCCAGTTGAAGTAATGCTCGTGCGCGCCGGATGCGATGGCGGACTGATGCGCGAGTGAGCCGGAGAACGGCGCGGGACTGCTGCCGACCCACGTCCACGAATCGCCGCCGCTGGAGCCGGGGCCGGCGCCAGCGGGCAACACGTCCTCCACCCACACCACGGTCGAGGACGCGGCGTTGCTGACCGTGACGTTCAAAGTGGTCGCAGTGGTTTGATTGCCGGCAAGGTCGCGCGCAACAGCCGTCAAAGTATGCGGGCCGTTCGCGGCGGACGTGGTGTCCCAGTTGACGCTGAAAGGCGCGCTCAGGTCTTCGGAGCTGAGATTGGCCCCGTCGAGTTTGAACTGCACGCCGACGACGCCGACGTTGTCCGAGGCGCTCGCCGAAACGGAGACTGACGAACCGGAGACGGTCGCGTTGTTCGCGGGCGCGCTGAGCGAGATGGTTGGGGGTGTCGTGTCCGACGGCGGAGGCGGCGAGCCGCCCGCCGACCAGAAATAGCCCTGGCTGGCGTTGTAGTAACTGCCGCTGGGCGTGTTCTCCAGTTTCACGGCGCGCACCATGTAGGTCGCTCCGGCTGGCGCGCTGGCATCGGTGTAACTGGTGGCGGTGAGAAGAGAGCCCGTGAGCCGTGTGAACGGTCCGTTAGCCGAAGTCCCGCGATAAACGTGATAGCCCGCCACGGAATCCGGCGACGGTGTCCAGGTGAGCGTGACCGCGCCGCCGCTGCTCGTGCCCCCGAGCGATGCGGGCGGCGCGACCGGGTGCAGGCGTAGCGTCGGATCACCCATCAGCGCCACGTGGACCAAGTTGGCCGAACTGTTGATCTGGTTCTGGTAAAGGCCGGAGTTGTTTTGCGTGAGACGCGCGGCGTAACCGATCGTTTCGCCCAAGCCCATCGGATGCGCAAACCAGTGCGGGCGACCGGACCACGCGCAGGCGAGACCGTAGGTCCGCGTGGCGAGGATCGAACGCATGATGTTGTCCTCGTGGTCCCAGTCGCCGAGCCAACTGCCGAAGAAGAGCGTGAAGACGGCGCGGACGTCGTTATTGACCATCTCAACCGTGCTGCCGTCGTTGTAGAGGCCGGTGCTGCCGAGTCCGCCGATGGTCGTGTAGCTGCCGGCGCCGCAGCCGTAGGCGAAGAGATAATCGGTGGCGGCCAGTTCCGGGATCCATTTTCCCTTCTGGTCGTTGTAGATCGTGTTCAGGTTCGCGATGCCATTCGCGCCAAAGAGCGGTGCGAAGCTGCGGAAGCCGCTTGCGGCAAAGGCTTCTCCGTTTCGCGTGCCAAAATAATCGCCGACGAGGCCGCGGCGCTGGGGGTTGAGCAGCTTGTGGCGGAAGTTGTGGTCCTTGTTCAGATACTGGCGCAGCAGCTCCTGCTCGCTCGCAAAGGTCGCCGGTCCGCCGTAGGTCGTCCGCCCGGGCATGTTCGCGAGATCGACGCGGCCGACCTGCAATTCCACGGTGGACGGAATCGTCGTCTGGTCGAACTTGCCGTCACCCGGGACGTTGCTCAGGCGCGCGCGGTCAACAGGGTCGGTGTTGACGGTCTGCTGATAGTTGACCGAACTGTCAGTCCAGTTGCCGTCCATGTCGCCGTAGTAGGCGTCGGCGGGCCAGGCGCCGACGTGGTCGGGATGGCCGTCCGGATTCAACTGCCCGGAATACGGGACCGGCACGTGGCCGAAAAGGAAGACCGACTTCACATTCGCCGGGTCGGCATTGTAATCGGCCTTGATGAGATTCTTCACGCTGGCGACCGAATCATTGCGGCCAACATCATGGCGCAGCACCGTCCAGCCGTCGCCGGCGAGGTCCTGCTGCAAACGCGTGAGTTCGGCGGCGAGGTTCGCGGCGTAAGTGTTATCGACGACAAGCACCACCTTGCCGCGGCTTTCCACGAGCGGAACGTTGATGCCCGTCTGGATGTAGCCGTAGCCGTAGTAGGTGCCGGCGTTCTTGACGATTTGATACTCGTACGCCGTGCCGGCAGTGACGCCAGTGTCGGTGTAGCTGGTAGCGGTGCCGGCGAGCGTGGTGCCGGCGCCCCAAGACGTGGCGCTTGGGGCCTTGCGATAGACCGTGTAACTGCTTGGCGTGACGGACGTGTCCTGCGGCCAACTGAGCGTGATCTGGGGTGGTGAACTCTGCACGGCAGAGCTGACCTGCACGGCATAATTCCAAGTGGGTTCGACTGCCCGGCTCCAGATCGGAGCGGACACCATCAACATGATACCGAATACGGCACTGCAAACTTTCTGCATGGTGCCGCAACCGTAGGGTTACGGCCCCTGTGGAAGTATTGGCGGAAGGCTGAAACTCGTGTCCGCCTTTGGACTACAAGCCGGACGCCCCCGGGCGGGCAATAATGCACCGCAATCCGCTCATTGTGCCATGTGGCCAAAGTCTCCCTGTTTCCTCATTCTCGCACCGAATCCTGATCAGCCGCTCACGGAGGGGTCCCAACGCCCACGCCGATGGGGACATTGATGCCCAATGGCAAGGCACCACGTACGACCGCGCGCGCGCCTTCGTTGGCCGCGACGGTGCGCACGAACGTATCGAGGATGATGTCGAGGTAGCGCGTGAGGATGAAGTAAGGCGTGCGCGGGACGTACACGATGTCGTGGGGTTCGAGCAGCACGTCGGGCGTCCGGCCCTCGATGATGTTCTGGAAATCGACAGTCGCGATTTGGGGCGAGGTGAGCGAGCCACGCACGATGGCGACGTGGGAAACGTAGGCGCCTTTGATGGTTCCTCCGGCGCCACCGATGGCGGAGACGAGGGTGAGCTGGTCTTTGAACGCGATTGCGCGCGGCTGCGCCACCGAGCCGAGCACATAGACCTCGCGCGCCACAGCGGAGGGCACATAGACGAAATCATCCGGCTGCAAATAGATGTTTTGCGTTGCGTCGCCTTCACGGAGCAGCCGGTGGAAATCGACCGGCAGAAACTGGCCGCCGCGAATGACAAAGCTGCGGCGCAAGTCGGCCACGTCTTCCGCTCCGGACGCGACGTTCAACGTGAGGCTCGCGCCGCCCACCAACGCGGCGGGAGCCGCCCGCGCCGGTCCGCCCGCCAGCGCGATGGCCTCGAGCAAGGTCATCGGGCCGTTCATCGGGTACACACCCGGTGCGGTAAGGCGTCCGAGCAGCCAGACGCGTTTGCTCTCCACGCTGTGCAACGTCAGGGTCAATTGCGGTTCCTCGCGGATGTATTTGGTGAGTTCGCGCTCCAGCAGCGCTTTGGTCTGGGCCAGTGTGAGTCCGCTCACGTCAAGGCCCGGCAGCAGGTAAAAGTAAATCTTGCCGTCCGGCCCGACGAACGTCGACGTGCGCGTCGTTTCGTCCCCGAAGACTTCGAGTTCCAGGCGGTCGCCGGGACCGAGGGTGAAGAAATTTGGGGCGGGCCGCAGCCACTCGGGGTTTACCCGGTTGGTCGCAGGCACCGAAACGAGCAGCGCCGCCGCAGCCGAACGATTGGGATTGTTCATCCAGGCATCGAACTGCGGCCCGCGGCTCTGACAACCAGCGACCAAGGCGGTCGCCAATCCGAGCCAGGCGTTGAGCCGAATTTGCTTCATGGCTACAAAACTTTTCCGTTCCTATCTCGATGTGCCGACGTTCTGTCCGGTCCACACGATGACCGCCGCCTGCACAAAGGACGTCGCAGCGGCGTCGAGCAATTCCTCCGCTTTGATCCACGGGCGATGGCTCACGTAGATGATGTCCTTGGGTTGCAGCGCAAAATCCAGCGCGCGGGCCGAAAGAACTGCCTTCGCGTCCAAAGCCCAAGGTTCGGGTCGGTTGAGCGAGCCGCGCACGATCAGTATGCGGTCGTTCCACGCGCGGTCGGTGAAGCCACCACGCTGGGAGATGGCGGCCACGGCGCCCAGGCCGGGATTGTAGCCGACTGGACCGGGGAGCTTGACTTCGCCCAGCACATAGACCTCCTGGAGGCCCGTCGGCGGGAAAAACAGGTAGTCGTCAGGTTCGAGCGCAATGTTTTGCGAGAGGTCGCCTGACTGAAAGAGCTTCTCGAAATCCACCGGCATCCGCTTGCCCTGGCGCACGAGGAAACTCCGCGACAAATCCGCCAGCTCGCGTGTGTTGTTGCCAAACAAGCCGGTTTCCAGCCCGCGTCCCTGCGCCACCGCTTCGATGATGCTCATCGGCCGGTCGAGCGGGAAGACGCCCTTTTGCACCACGGTGCCGAGCATGAAGAATTTCTTGCTGTGATACGCCGCGGGCGTGATGAGGGTGCGCGGTGTGCGGTGATACTTCGCCAGTTCCTCGTCGAACTTCGCGCGCAGTTCGTCGATGGTCAGCCCCGCTGCCAGGATGTCGTGCGCCTGCAGGTAACTCACGCGCCCGTCGGGGCCGATGAGGACTTCGCTGCGCGCCAGTTCCGGCGAGCCGAAGAGGGAGAAGTTCAAAACGTCACCGGGACCGAGCGTCAGGCGCTGCTGCCACGCGGCGCGCTGCGGAGCGCCGATGCTGGCGAGGGAAAGATTCGTTTGAACTGCCGGAGCTTCGGCGGCGGCGCGAACGGACACGGGCATCGACCACGCGATGGCGCGGCCGGTGTTCTCAGCCGCCGGAATCTGGCCGATGCCAGGCTCCGCGGGAACGGTCTGGGGCGTCCGCACGACGGCGAGCGCCGGAGGCAGTGGTCCCCCGGCGGCGGCGGGTGCGGAAGTCGGAGTGGTTTGTTGCGCTTGCGCCTGGGTGATCGCGCCGCCCAACGCCACGCAGGCGAGCCACCGGGCGAAACGTTTTTTCAGCGCGTGGTTCGGCGCGTGATTGAGCACGGCGCCGACAAGATTGCAACGGGCGTGGCGGAGCAGTTCCAGGTGCTCGCGAGTTTGAGCGGCATCGGCTTCGCCGCTGGCGGTGAGCCACACGACCTGCGGCACGTTTTCGCCGAGCAACACCGACTCCGGCACGCTGGCGGGCGGCAGTTCAACGAGGATGACGATGTTGTCGATCGCGCGCCAATTCTCCAGCGCGGCCTGCCACTGCTTGCGCCGTTCGAGATTCCATACCCAGCCGGGCAACGGGATGTGGACGACCGGCTGCGAGTGCGGGCCGACGAGCTTCTGCGTCACGTCGGTCGGCGATGTCAGGACGTTGCGGGTGAGGGCAGACGTCGTGGGCGCGTCGGCAGCCGTCGGTGGAAATTGATCCTTGTCGGCGATCTCCTTGGGTATCGCGTGCGGGTCTTCGACGAACGAGGTCGTGGGTTGGGTGGCGATGGTCAGGACGCGGAAGCCCATGGCGCTGGCCGCGCGCGCCAGCAGGTTCACCCAGGTGGACCGGCCCTCACCGCGTTCGGAGGAAATGAAGCCGCAGACCAGGCCGTGATTGGGCGAATGCGAGAGCCGGCCCTGCAAAATGGTCCACGTCCGAAAAGCCCAGTGCGCCTGCTGGCTGGGTTCCATCTTGTCCAAGTCACCGAGCGTCGCGAGCAGTGGCAACTGGGTGACCCGCTCAACATCCGCGGCGTTTTTCAGATGGCGCCCGGTCAGTTCGACCAGGAGGATCAGGCAGGCGGTGACGAACACGCCCATGATTCCGGCGAGGACGCTCAGGGCGGCGACCTTCACTTCGCGGTCGTGGCGGATGACTTCCTTCGGCGAGGCGGGAGCCAGCACGCGGAAGAATCCTGGCGCATTTTCCGCGAACTCCTGGGCGGCACGCTGGCGGCCAACCAATTGCAAGCGACCGGTCAAGAGCACGTGCAGCCGGCTCGTGAGGGATTCCAGGTCGGATTCCTTCAACTCGACCGGGTTTCCAGCGTTCGAGTCGTTGGATGCTTTTGCTTCGCCGGACGCCGTGGTCCCGTTGGCGCCGGTGCCGTTTCCGGCAAGAAATTTTTCCAGCGCGGCGACTTTGGCCTGCTGCGCCTGCACGGCGGGATGGGCGTCAGTGTAACGTCCCTGCAAGGCCGCGAGTTCCTCGCGCGCCGACTGCAACTTCTCCGACAGTTGCGCCGGATGCGCCGCCGATTGCAGGGCGGAGCGCGGCAGGGAACGCAACTGCTGGCTGATCACGCTCACTTCGGCGTCGATCTGCGCCAGTTGTTGTTTGACGTAACGGTCGATTTCAGCGGCGTCCTTGCCCTGAATTTCCTGCGTGTAGCGGACGGCTTCGCGCGCGTAGAGATTGGCCAGTTCGACCGAAGCGGAGAGATTAGTCCCCGTCACGGAGAGGGTCACGACCTCGGCGCCGCGTTCCGGAACAACGCGCGAGTTCGCAGCGAGGCCTTCGGCCGAAAGCGGCGGCTCGGCCTTGGCGCCGACGCGCTCCAAAAGTTCCGGCGCGCGAAGCTGGCTGGCCAGCGTCTGGAGCGTGATTTGTCGCGGCCGGAACACCTCGGCAACGTTGGGCGACTCGTAGTAGATCAGTTGCGCCACGGCGGTGAAATGGGTCTGCAACAGCCACATGCCAGCCTCCCATGCCGCTGCCGCCAGCGCCGCGCCCCCGAGCAGCAGCCAGACCCACCGCTTCACGAACAATTCGATGAAGACCCAGGTGCTGGTCCGGGACGACGATGGTCCCGCGGGTGCGGCCTGTTCATTGACTCCAGCTCCGCCGCTGGTGCCAACACGACGTTGCGCGAAATTCTGCGCCTCCTCCTCACGGGCGGATGAGAGCGCGTCAAAATCGGATGCCTCGTTCTGATTCATAAGCGAACGGGCGCGAAGCTGGCTGAAGCGCTCTCAGAGAACCCCGCCTTAGCGCTGACAGCCCCAGGCCCTGACTACGGTTTCCAAAGCCGGCCCCGGTTCCTTTTCGTTCTTCATACCCGAGGCCGGCATATTCCATGAACTGGCGCAAGATACGGTCGCGCGCGGGCTGTCCGAAAGTGGGGTGAAGACCCCAGCGCAGCTACGAAGGAATCCACGACAAGGAGGCGAGGCGAAATGGACGAACGAACACGTGTCACCCCGTTGCGTTCCGCTCACTCGACGAGTTGGTTTTCGATGGCGTAACGGGTCAGTTCCGCGTTTCGTTTCATCCCCATCTTTTCAAGGATGCGCTGGTGGTAGGTGCGGACGGTTTTGACGCTGAGGAAATTTTCTTCGGCGATTTCGCGCACGGTCTTGCCGGAAGCGATCAGACGCATCACCTGGAATTCGCGGTGGGAGAGCCGTTCGTGCAAGGGCCGGCGGGTGTCCTCGGCGAGATAGAGCGCCATTTTTTCCGCCAGCGCCGGGCTGACGTAGCGGCGGCCGGCGAGGATCTTTTTGACGGCGCCGACCAGTTCCTCTGGAGCGCTTTCCTTGGTCATGTAGCCCGAGGCGCCGGCCTGGAGCATGCGCACGGCGAACTGGTCCTCCGGGTGCATGCTCAGAATCAGCACGGGGACTTGCGGCTTGGACCGTTTGATTTCGCGCAAGACCTCCAGGCCGCTGCGCCCGGGCATGGTGATGTCCAGCACCACCACGTCCCATTTCTCCTTTCCGACGCGGTTTAGCGCCTCATGGGCGTTGCGCGCCTCACCGAAATCGGCCCGCCGATATTCATCGGCCAGGACCTGCCGCAAGCCTTTTCGCACCACGGCGTGATCGTCCACGATGAGTATCTTCATGATTGCGCCTTTTGTTGTTCAGGAACCGGTTGAAGGGAATCCGCACCGTGACCGATGTTCCCTCGTTTGGAAGGCCGCGGATGGTCACGTCGCCACCGAGCAGCGCCGCGCGTTCGCGCATCCCACGCAGGCCGATCGAGCGTGTGTCGGCAATCTCCGCCTCGGAAATGCCGCGCCCGTTGTCGCTGACTTCCAGCACGACGTGATCCGCCTCCTGTTTCAACTGCACCTCCACGCGCGTGGCCTCGGCGTGGCGGATGACGTTGGTCAGCGTTTCCTGAAAGATGCGGAAAAACGTGGTGTTGAGGTCCCGATTCAATTCCGGCTCGCAATCCATTGCCGTCACTTCGCAGGTGATGCCAGTGCGCGACTGGAAATCGTTTGCCTGCCACTCGATCGCCGCCACCAGACCGAGATCGTCCAGGATGCCGGGGCGCAATTCGGTGGCGATGCGCCGCACGGTCTGGATGGTGCAATCGATGCGCGCGACGAGCGATTTGACCTTTTCGACAGGCGCCTTCGGAGCGCGGGGCAACTGGTTTCCAAGCCGCGAGAGGTCCAGTTTCAAGCCGGTCAGAGCCTGGCCCAACTCGTCGTGCACCTCGCGGGCGATGCGCGTGCGCTCCTCCTCGCGCACGGTTTGCAGGTGGGCGGACAGCGCGCGCAATTGCTCGTGCGACTCCCGGAGCTGTCGTTCGGCGCGCCGCCGGTCGGCCCGCTCCTGCGCCTCGCGCAAGGCGCGGTGCACCGAGGGGACGAGCCGCGAGAGGCGCGTTTTCAGCACGTAGTCCGTCGCGCCGTTCTTGAGCGTTTCAATCGCCACTTCCTCGCCCATCGTCCCGGTGACGAAGAGAAACGGCACGTCGGGGCATTTCTCCCGCGCGATGGCCAGGGCGGCCAGACCGTCAAACGTTGGCAGCGCGTAGTCCGACAGGATGAGGTCGGGCGGACATTCTTCGAGGGCGCGGACGAAATCGACCTTGCGCTCGACGCGCCGGATCACAAAACCCAGTCCGCCGTCACGCAGCGTCAACTCGTTCAACTCGGCATCGGCCGGGTTGTCCTCGAGCATCAGGATGTGAATCTCTTTCTTCACGGAAAACGCGCCGCGCGGCCGGACAATCTAGGCGACGCGATTCGCCAGAGACGACCGGGCCGCCAATTGCGATCAGGCTGCGACATTCAGCCTTGCTGTGTCGCGCCCGCCGCTCGAATGAATGGGCGGCGGCTGGTTGATGTCCGCCCAGAACACGCCGATGGCCCGGATGGCTTCGAGGAATTCCTCAAAGCCGACGGGCTTGACGACGTAGGCGTTGGCGCCCAACTGGTAGCTTTTGAGCCGGTCCTGATCGCCGCCCGAGGAACTGAAGACCACGATGGGAATCATCTTCAACTCGGCGCTGCCCTTGACCTGCCGCAACACTTCAAAACCGTCCACGCGCGGCATCTTCAAGTCGAGCAACACCACTGCGGGTGCACCGCCGTTGCGTCCGAGGAATTTGCCCCGGCGGTACAGGTAGTCGAGCGCCTCATCGCCGTCGTTGGCCACGACGACCTCGAAGGAAAACTTGTGGCGCCTGAGCGCGGCCAGAATCAGGTCGACGTTCGTCGAATTGTCGTCCACGACCAGAATGTGTCTGCCGTCATTCATGTTTCACCTCCTGCTCTCTTCGGCAGCGAAAAATAGAAAGTGGCGCCGGCATCGACCGCGCCCTCGGCCCAGGTGCGGCCGCCATGCCGCTCGATGCTGCGCCGCACGTTGGCCAGGCCGATGCCCGTGCCCTCAAAATCCTCGTTGGAATGGAGCCGCTGGAACACGCCGAACAGCCGGTCCGCGTACTTCGCGTCAAATCCCACGCCGTTGTCGCGCACGAACACGACCGTCTCCGACTCCGTCTCCGAGGCGCCGATCTCGATGCGGGCCTCCGCCCGGGGACGCGTGTACTTAAGCGCGTTGGAAATGAGATTCACCATGACTTGGCGCAACAGCGCTGGATCGCCGCGCACTTCGGGCAATGCGCCAACGACCCATTGGATCGTACGCCCCTCGGCGTCCTGGCGCAAATCCTGGCGGGCGGCCTTCACCAGATCGTTGAGGCCCAGTGCGGTTTTGTGCAGTTCGGCGCGGTCGGTGCGCGACAGGGCGAGCAGGCCGTCGATCAACTGGTTCATCTGCCGGGTGGCTTGGGCGATGGTCTCCAGATGGCGCCGGCTTTGTTGATCGAGCTTGCGCGCGGCACCCTTCTGAAGCAACTGCGTGAATGCGTCGATATGCCGGAGCGGCGTGCGCAAGTCGTGTGAGACGGAATAACTGAATGCCTCAAGCTCCTTGTTCGCGGCCTCGAGTTCGGCGGTGCGTTCGCGTACGCGTTGTTCGAGCTGCTCGTTGAGTTTGCGGACGCGGTCCTCCACCAGGCGCCGCTCGGTGATGTCGAGTGCCAAGACGATGCCCGCGTAGATTTTGCCATCGCCATTTCTCAGCGGCAGCGCGTTGACGAGAAACGTGCGATCTTCACACGGAAGCTCCGTGGTCACCTCCGTGCCATCCAGAGCGCCACGGTAAATGGGTTCGACCAGCGCGTACTTCCCGGCCGGAACAATTTCCCCGACGGTTTTGCCCTGCAACCGCTCCTTGGAAAGCCCGATCGACTCCAGGGCCTCCTTGCCATCGACCAGCAGGAACCGCAGATCCGTGTCGAAAATGGCCACGAAACCGTTGGGGATGTTGCTGGCCACCGTGCGGTAAAGCTGTTCGCTCTTTCGCAATGCCTGCTCGGTTTGGTGCCGCGCGGTCACGTCGCGGCTGATGCGGGAGAACCCGCAGAGTTGGCCGGCGTCGTCATGCACGGCGGTGGTCAGCGTGTTGGCCAGGAAGCGCGAGCCGTCCTTGCGCACGCGCCAGCCCTCTTCTTCAAACCGGCCGTGGGTGGCGGCTTCACGCAGGATCTCTTCCGGCTTGTGCTGCTCGCGATCCTCTCGCGTGTACAATCGCGCGAAGGGCTGCCCGATGATTTCCTCCGCGCTGTAACCCATCAGGCGCTCGCCGCCGTTGTTCCATAAGGTCACGCGCCCTTCGGGGTCGAGCGTGTAAATCGCGTAATCCACCACTCCCTCGACCAGGAGGCGGAAGCGCTGTTCGCTCTCCCGCAAGGCGTCCTGCACTTTGATCCGTTCGGTGATGTTGCGCGTCACGTTGGCGAAGCCCCGCAGTTGACCGCGCTCGTCGCGCAGCGCCGTGAGCACGACATTGGCGCGGAACTTCGAGCCGCCCTTGCGCGTCCGCCAGTTTTCCTCCTCGTGGCGGCCTTCGGCGGCGGCGGTCCGCAACGCCTGCTCGGGTTGGTGCTTCTGCACGTCCTCGGCGGTGTAGAAGCGCGAGAAATGCTGGCCGAGAATTTCTTCGGCGCGATAGCCGATCATCCACTCCGCACCGGCGTTCCAACTGGTGATGCGGCCCTGGGGATCGAGCATGACGATGGCGTAATCTTTCACGCCTTCGACCAACATGCGAAAGCGTTCCTCACTCTCGCGCAGTGCACGCTCGGCCTCGCGATGATTGACTCGTTCCTCCGCCTCGCGCAATGCGCGCTCGATGGTCGGGACGAGATTCGAAAGCTGGCTCTTGAGCACATAGTCCGTGGCGCCGCTCTCGAAGGTTTGAATCGTCACCGACTCGCCCAGCGCGCTGGTCACGAAGATGAACGGCACGTCGGGACATTTGTCCTTCGCGATGGCCAGCGCCGTGAAACCGTCGAAACTCGGCAGACCGTGGTCGGAGAGAATCACATCAGGCGGGTTTTGCTCCAGTTCGCGCAGAAACGCGTCCCGGGTCTCGACGCGCTTGGAGCGGAAGTTCATCCGGCCCCGACGCAACTCGTGATTGATCATCACCACGTCCGTGGGGACATCTTCGATTACGAGTATGTGAATCTCTTCTTTCACACGTTCAATTCCGGCCCCACCGAAAATTTTGCACATTCCCGGTCGGGCGGAAGGCGGGTGAACACCCCGGCCACGAAGCGGGAGAAACCCCAGAACAAATCGCGCTGGTGGGGTTTCACCCCGGAACGCGCGCGGACGTCGGATTGGGCCTCGTTTCTGGGCCCTTTGCCCAAGTCATGGGAGCGTGGTTGGAAATGCCTCGGCGGGAGTCGCGGGCGGCGGCTCGAGGCCCAATCCCAGCAACGTCGCGTGGATCGTCACGCTCTTGCTGCTGGTCGCGCCAGCGCTGTTGCGAACCGTCAGTGTGGCCGTGTAATCGCCGGGCAGCAGATAAATATGCGACGTGTTCTGCGCCGTGTCGTGAGGCGAGCCGTCGCCGAAATTCCAGTCCCACGAAACCGGATTGCCGGTGGACGTGTCGGCGAATTGCACGATGAGCGGCACGATTCCCAGCAGCGGGCTCGCCGTGAAGTTGGCCTGTAGTGGCGGCGGCTGGTCGTTGTCGGCAATGGTGACGGTCGAGTTGTTCGGCGAGCCGACGGAGTAGGCCGCGTTCGGCGAGAGCGTCAGCACGGCGGTTTCGTTGCCTTCGACAATCGTGTCGTTGATCGGCACGAGCGTGATGTTGGCCGAACTCGCGCCCGCCGGGATCGCCACCGATCCGGACAGCGTTTGATAATCCGACCCGTTCTGCGCGCTGCCACTCATCGAGTAGAAGACCGTCAACGACGAGGCCGTGCTTCCGCTGCGGCTCACGGTGAACGTGCCCGTGTCGCCCGTTTCGGAGGCGTTGGCGTCGCTCGCGACAACCGTCACGGTCGGCAGCGGCGGCGGTGAATCGTTGTCGGCAATGGTCACGGTCGCGCTGCTGGGCGAGCCAACCGTGTAGGCGGCATTCGCGGAGAGCGTGAGCACGACGGTCTCGTTGCCTTCCACAATCGTGTCATCAATCGGCGTGACGGTGATGTTCGCGGAACTCGCGCCCGCCGGGATCGCCACCGATCCGGACAGCGTTTGATAATCCGACCCGTTCTGCGCGCTGCCACTCATCGAGTAGAAGACCGTCAACGACGAGGCCGTGCTTCCACTGCGGCTCACGGTGAACGTGCCCGTGTCGCCCGATTCGGAGGCGTTGGCATCTGTAACCGTAACCGTCACGGTTGGTGGTGGCGGCGGCGAATCGTTGTCCGCGATCGTCACCGTTGCGCTGCCGGGTGAACCGATCGTGTATGCCGCATTCGCGGAGATCGCGAGCACGACCGTTTCGTTGCCCTCGACAATTGTGTCGTCGACGGGCGTGACGGTGATGTTCGCCGAACTGGCGCCCGCTGCGATCGTGACCGAGCCGGACAATGTTTGATAATCCGACCCGTTGCCGGCGGTGCCGCCCAACGAGTAGTTCACGGTCAGTGCGGTGGCTGTACTCCCGGTTCGGCTGACAGTGAACGTCCCGGTGTCACCCGACTCAGAAGCGTTGGCGTCCGTGGCCGTAACCGTGACAGTCGGCAGCGGCGGCGGTGAATCGTTGTCCGCGATGGTCACGGTCGCGCTGCTGGGCGAGCCAACCGTGTAGGCGGCATTCGCGGAGAGCGTGAGCACCACGGTTTCATTTCCTTCGACTAGAGAATCGTCGATGGGCGTGATCGTCAGGTCGGCGTCAGCCTGGCCGGCGGGGAAGTTGCCGGTGGTGGGCAACTGTTGGTAGTCAGTCCCGTTGACCGCCGTGCCGGAGAACGACCAGTTCACCGTCAGCGGTTGCGAGGTGTCGCCGGTGCGATGGAAACGGATAACGCCCGGATCGGGTCCGGTTTCGGAAGCGTTGGGATCAATGGCCGTCACTGTCACCACGGGCAGCGTCGTCTGGTCATTGTCCGCGATGGTAATGGTCGCGCTACCAGGCGAGCCGACGGTGTACGTCGCATCGGCCGCGAGCGTGATGACAACCGATTCGTTGCCTTCGACTGCCGTGTCGTCGATGGGTGTCACAGTGATGTTCGCCGAGCTTGCACCGGCCGGAATTGTCACCGAGGTCGGCAGGCTCTGATAATCCGTTCCGTTTCCCGCCGTGCCGCCAAGCGTGTAGTTGACGACGAGTGGCGTCGTGGTTCCGCCCGTGCGGGTGACCGTAAACGTCCCCGTGTCAGGCCCGGCTTCTGAGGCGTTGGCATCCGTGGCCGTCACGGTGACAGTTGGCGAAGGCGGTGGCGTGCCACCGAGCGCCTTTTGCAGATTGAGCCGGCCGCCCGTGACGCTCTTGCCCGCGAGTGTTGGCAGCGGATCGACGGTGGAGAGGATTCGATTGATCGTCTGGTGATAATCTTCGCCGGGGAAGCGGGCCATCAACAACGCGCAAGCTCCCGCGACGTGAGGCGTGGCCGCGGAACTGCCATCAAGATATTTGTAGTCGCTGTCGGAGCCGTTCCAGCAGGAGAAAATCGCCGCGCCCGGCGCGCCAAGGTCCACGCTCGCGGCGCCGTAATCGGAAAAGGTGGCCAGTTCATCCGTGCGCGTGGTCGCGGCGACGGCGATGATGTTGTCCAAGTCGTAGCTGGCAGGATAGAGCGGCGTGGTGTCGTTGTTGGCCGAGGAATTTCCGGCGGCGGCCACAAAGATGATGCCGGCCTGGCCCGCGCTGGCGATCGCGTCGTGCAGCGCCTGCGACGTGAAGGTCGTGCTGCCCCAACTGGCGTTGATCACCTTCGCTCCGTTGTTCCGGGCGAAATCAATGCACTGGATGGCGTCGGAAATCGAGCCGTTGCCCTGTGGGTCCAGGAATTTGAGCGCCATGATCTGCACCTTCCAGCAGACGCCGACGACGCCGACCGAGTTGTTGCCCACACCGCCGATGGTGCCCGCAACGTGGCTGCCGTGCCCGTGATCGTCGTTGGGATCGTTGGTGTCGGTGATGGCGTTGATGCCGTGGCTGCCGTCGGCGGGATTGACCCACATGTTGGCCGCGAGATCTTCGTGGGTGTAGCGCACTCCCGTGTCGATTACGGCCACGATCACGTTGGCGGCACTGTTCTGGGTGTCCCAGCCTTCCGGCGCGTCAATGTCTGCGTCGGGCACGCCGCCGAGCTGACCTACGTTGTTCAGTCCCCACAACGAACCGTCCTGATAACGAAAGTCATTTGGCGTCGCCAGCGCGTGCACGATGCCGTCGGCTTCGGCATACGCGACGAGTCCGCTCTGTTGATAAAGCGCCAGTACCGCCGGCACCGTCAGCCCGGGCGGCACGTGGACGACTTGCAGGTTCCCAATCGCTGGGTAATGCCGTAAAACCTGCGCCCCGGTGATTCCGTGCAGCGCGGTCAAATCCACGCCGGGCAGCGGCTTGACCAGAATTCTGTCGCCGCGAAAATTTGGAACGCCCACCGGCACCGCCCGATAGAACCGGCTGTTGAACTGGCTCCACTGCGCGTCTTCCGAACGCGCCGCGCCGGTGGCGTCCGTTTGATTGGTGGAAAGGGTGGTCCAGTTGGCCAGGTCTGTCGAGGTCTGGATGACGTAGGTCTGATTGGGATCACCGGTCAACTGCATTTGCAGCGGGGGGACACCCAAGACGAACCCGCCGGGGACGCTCAACTTCAGACGCGGCTCATCGGCCAGGGCTTGGTTTGCGTCGCCACCGGTGTTGACGGCGCCAATGCCAATGATCCCCATCGACAGCAGTGCCACGATTCGTTTCAACAAGCGGACGGGCTTCATCAACAAGCGGACGGGCTTCATATTCAGATTCCTTTCGATGGCGTTGGATATTGCGTCACTGTGCAGAAACTAGATGCGCGCAATGCCCTCGTGTAGATGGGTGAAACCCTGAAAGGCTTGGGGTGATTGACCCCATGTTGGTAGGTGCCACCCGGATCACTCACTTTGCTCGCGGGGCGGCTGTTGCGCATGGGCGCCTTGGGAAGAAGGCCCCCGGACGTGCGGAGTATGCAAACACGGCCGGGGGTTGTTGGTCATGACACAATTGCAATCACGACTTCAGTTCACTGCCAGCCCGGCGGGCACTTGTGCAACTGGATGTTGCCGCCGCCCGGGTCGTTGCCGCCGAGGTCGCCGCCCGCGAAGTAGCCGTTGGACACCTGAATCTCAAAGATGTCGTCCCGGCCGGGTTCGCCCTTGTCGCAGGCGCGCACCCTCGCGGTGCCTGGTGACCCGTCAATGGTCACGTTGTAGTCGATGATCCGGCAGGTCGAGTCGTTGGGATCGACCGTGAAACCGGTAACCGATGTCGCATGGACGTGCATGCCGTTGCCATGATCGATGTAGTTGAGGTGGCCCCAGAACTCACCCCGACGGATGCCGCCGCCGACCGCGAAGGTCCCCTTGGCACCCGAGGGCGTTCCGACAATCCATCCGCCGCCAGTCAGCTTGCCGCATTCGGGCGGCGGCACGGTGGTCCCGCTGGGACACGTGATGTCCGCGTGGGCGAAGCCGATCATCCCGTTCATGCAGCCATCGACAAGGATGTGCAGGGCCACAATGGTGATGTGACCCATGCTCCCGTTCACAGAACTGCTCTGCTCGTTGATGATGATTCGTCCACCGGGGAAGTACTCCACCTGGTTGGGCCTCTTGGTGACCTTGACGGCGACGCCGTTGAGCACCAGACCCTCGATGACGGCTGAGGCGCCGACGTCCACCTGCCCGCTGGATCGGCACGAGGCCGACGCCTCGGACCCGACGAAACGGGCGCGCAACGTGGAGATCGTCCCATCCATCGCCATGATCTCGATGAAGAAGTCGTTCACCGAAGTGTCCGACACGACCTCGGGACCATCGCCGCGCGTGGTGGCGTGAGCCATGCGGAAGGTGAGCGCCCCGTTGGCGACGCTCGTCTCATTGGCTGAGGCTTCGAGAAAGCCGCCGCCACTGGGCAGCGGCCCGGTGTCACAGAACACGATCGGACTGGGAAAATTGTGCGTGTCCGTGATGTTGATCGCCGTGGCTTGACCGCTGTAGGCAACGCCCGGAGACTGTTCGAGGAGACCCTGCGCAAGCAGGGATTTCTGGCCGTCGGCGAGTGTCAAGGCTATCGCAGCAAGGCACGCGCTGACGGTCACCATTTTGGGTGGGGACACCCATGTGGGGTTCTTCATTGGATTCCTTTGGTTTGTAGTTTGCACTTCGTTTCGGAGCATGACGCTGCTCCTTGTGACAAACCGTAAATGCTTTCCGCCGGACGCCTAGGCGGGAACAAACCTCCATCCGGGTGGGGTAAAATAGGGAACCCGAGTGGGCTGAATACCCCGTGTCTCCTAATCGCAACTGTCTCGGCAGGGGTTGATCTGCGCCTTGAAAATCCCCCCTCGCTAAAAGGCCGGCACGTAGCCTTCGTCCACTTGAAATTTTACCGTTACCTGACGCAGCCGGCGAAGGACGGGAATGATCTTGCGCAGGTCCGGGTCGAAGTAATCCCGGAGCAACGGCGGGCGCGGTTGCGCCACGAAAACGTCCGGGCGCGCGGTCACCGCGCTGGCGGCCACGACGTTGAGTTCCTCGCGCGAATAGATGTGTTGGATGACGCACGGCGCATGGGTCACGCCGAGCTCACGCAACGCGAAGGCGCGGTGACTGCCGTTGTGCAGGATGAGCCGGTCATAGGCGCTGATGACACTGAGGAAGTTGGGGCCGAAGCCAACCGCCAAACCCACCACGCCGGCCAGCGCGCCGGGCGGCGGACAGCCCGTGATGTTGGCCGGCTCCAACGGCATCGCGCCGAGAAAGCGCAAATCGTTCGAGGGCGACTCGAACACGTAGGTGTCGCGATGCACCCGCGCCCATTTGACTTGAGGATCGCGGCGGTCGAACGGCAGGCAGAGCCGGAAGATGTCCTCTTCACGCGGCGACGGGCCGAGTCTTTCTTTCAGCTTGGCGACATACGAGAGATCAATGTGATGCTGGTAAACCACGAGCCGGTCGAGTTCCACCATGCCGATTTCGGTGGGAACGTTGTTGAAGCCGTTTTGCACGAGTGGGTCGCGCATGAACTGCTCCTCGAGCGATTTCAGATGTGCCGGCAACGGCTGAATCGCGGGCCGGTCGGCGCGACCGGCTTCGGTTTTTTCCAATTTGGCAATGTGCCGGGCGGCAGCGCGCCATTCGTCGGTGAGCGCTCCGACATCGGCGCGACGGCCGTTCCGCGAGCGGTTTTTGACGAAGCTCAGAAAGGCCTGGAGCGTCGGCCGGCCGATGAGATAGACGTAATCGTCCACGATCTCGTGGTTCGTCTCCACCGGGACGTCGGCTTCGGGTTCGGGCATTGTGGGATTCGCAATCATCGCTGGGTCATCGTCGAATGGTTCGTCGTTGAAACGGTGTTGGTGACTACCACCAGGACCAGAATTCCACCCGGATGGTCCGGGCAAGGCGGCGCGTCAGGAGATCGAAAATGCGACGGGTGCCGCAGGAGATCTTGAGCATCCCCGTCATTCCGGGTTTGAGCAACTGGTCCTCGTTGTTGATTTGGGTCGTCACGAGAACGGACCGGGCCGTCGGGGACGCACCGCTGGACGACGACGTACTGGCTGACGTGGATGAAGTGGAAGCGCCGCTGGCGGCGAATTGCGCCGGCGTTCCGATTTGTGCGGTGGTGCCGATGGACGTGACGGTGCCGAAGAACATTCGCTCGGGATACGCCCGGGCTTTCAGCGCGACTTTCTGTCCGACCTTGATGTCGGCGATGTCGCGTTCGGAAACGGGTGTCTCGACTTCCACCGAGTCCAGTTCATGGACCTTGGCGATCAGGTCTCCCTCCTTTACGACGAGGCCGATCTTCTCCTTCAGTTCCCGCGACGGTGTGGTCACGATGCCCGCAGCGGGGCTGACGACTTTGACGTGGGCCAGTTGTTCCTCCACGTAGCGGCGCTGAGTTTCGAGTCGGGCGAGGCCGGCCTTGGCGGCCTCGATGTCCTCGAGCCGGCTGCCGGCAAGAAGCAACTCCAGTCTTTTCTTCGCATCGGCAATGTCGTTCTTGCTGTCCAACACAGCCTGCTGGCTGGCATCGAAATCTTTTCGCGCGAGCAGTTGGTCCTGGACCAGTTGTTTGTCGCGCTCAAGGTTCTTTTGCATGAACCTGGCCCGCTCCTCGGCGCGAGCGACGGCGATTCGCGCCAGTTCGATTTCCTGCGGGCGCGGCCCGGCTTCGAGCAAACGGATCTGCGCCCGCAACTGCTCCATTTCGGCCAACGTCCTCTCCAGCACCGCGCGGTTGTCGCGATCAGACAGCCGGGCGATCGGGTCGCCTTTGCGGACCGCGGCGCCTTCGTCCACAAAAATTTCCTCGATGGTGCCGCCGACTTCGGCGCGCACGTCGGCGTTGTGGATCGGCAGCACCATGAAAGGACCTGAAATGCGAAGCTGCATCCGGCAGAGGAATGCAAGCGGCAAACCGATTCCTGCGAGGAGTGCCACGACCACCGCGCGCCGGTTGAGACCGCCGGGTTTCTTGCGTTTCGCTGCGGGAGACGACTCGTCCGATGCGCCGTCCGATTCGCCTGACGGCTCAGCGATGGAAATATCGTCTGATGCGGACGGGTCTGACGTCTTGCCGAACAGCCGCTTGAATCGCCGGCCGAACTTCAAGCCCAGAAGACCGGTGGCCAGAAATGCCGTCCCGGTCAGTTGCTTGTCGATCAGGAACCCGCCGAGCTTCACCAGCGCGAACCCCAGCAGCGAGACGGAGAACACCGAGGCGACCAGTCCGTAGGCGAGGTAGATCCGCCGCTCGCGCCGCGACAGTTCGTCGGGTTCGTCGGCGCCCGATCCCAGCAGGCGCCGGATGGCATTGCCGACGTAAGCGTAGGCACGTTGCCGCAGGTTGGGCGTCTCCAACAGATCGCAAAGCAGATAGTAGCCGTCGAGTTTGATCAGCGGATTGAAGTTCATCAGCGTCTTGAAGCCGGAGGTGGCGATCACCGCCAAGGCGCCGTAGTTGAGCAACGACTCCGGATCGGTGAGGCGCCAGACCAACACAGCGCAGGTCCACACGAACAATTCGAGGTACGGTCCTGCAAAGCCGATCCACAGTCGCTTTCGTTTTTCCGGGAGAAGCCAGGCGTCGCTCACGTTGCAATAGAACGCGGGCTGGAGATACATCAGCAGCAGGCCCAACTCGCGCACCTCGCCGCCGAAATGTTTGCACGTCAGCCCGTGCGCGAATTCGTGCGCCGTCGAGACCGCAAACATCGCCGGGATCAACCAGGCCAATGCCTCCCATCGAATCAGCCGGGTGAGGTCAAATCTTAGTGCGTCCCAGTTCCCGACCGCGACGATGAACGCCAACGCGATCAGCGCGAGCGTCCAGGTGACGAAGCCGCGCGTGAAACAGAAGCGGACCCTCCTTGCCAATCGGGTGAACAGCGCGTCCGGATCGAGCACCTTGAATCGCAGCGACAACAGTCCGCCCCGCAGGCGGCTTCGTCGCTTTGGCTGCGCCGGCCCGGTCGCGGCTTCAAGAAGATTGGAGTGGCGCAGGCTCTTGATGAAACTCGCCAATGATTCCTGACTGAGCGAGACGTCATACTTTTCCTCGACCCGCCGGCGGATCGTTTCCAGCGGAGTATGTCCGTCAAGTTGGGCCGCGATGAAACGCTCCTCGTCTTTCAGCGAGAAGAACTGGCTGGCCGCCGGATCCTTGACCACGAATGTCGTACGCCCGTCCCGTTCCCGCCGGCTGAACAGCAGGTCGCTCCGGAGTTTGGGCGGTTCACGAGACATGAGGCGGGAATGGTTGATCTCCGGACCCAAAGGGGGAAGGCCGCGAGAACCGCGGCCCTCCCTTGTTATTTGGTGGGCCGTTCAGCCGGACCTTTAACAGGCCCGACTACTCAGCCCTGCCGTCAGTGGCTGTGTCGCCCGCAGTGGCAGGTGCCACTGTTGGTGTCCCGTGAGCTGTTGTCACAGGAACTCACTGAGTCTTGGCAGCTGGTGCCTCCACCAATGCCGATGCCAACGCCCAGACCCACTCCAACCCCGATCCCGATCGTACCGAACAGGTCTGGTGCGACTCGTTCCTCGAGCCGCTCGAGTGTAGGATTCAGTGTTTTCATTGTGCTTTCTTTGCTTGGGGTTTGTGTTTGTTGCTCCAGCCACACACTCGTGTGGTGGAATGTGCTTTCTCAGCAGCGAACATCGCTGGTGAGACGCGGACTCGAAATTGATCAGATCGATCGAGCAGGCAGTCTCCTGCCAGTCCACCAAGACCGTGGCCGCCGGTGCTGCGGCGGCCGGCCGCGCCGTG
>DATDFH010000420.1:0-3194 GCA_036522715.1 Verrucomicrobiia bacterium | reverse complement strand
GACGCAGTGAGGTCGGCGATGAGCGTGAGGCATTTTTCCGGCGGCTGGCTCGCGCCGAAAATGCGGCCGAGGTCGGCCATCATTGCGGGCATTCCTTCGCCGGACTTCGGCGCGATGGCAAGAAAAGCGCGCAGAAACGCGTCGGCCCGCGACCCAATCGAACTGAGCACCGCCGCACGCGTCCAGCGATCCGCCATACCGCGCGCGGCGATCTTTGCCAGTGCGGAGATGATGCGCGCGTCGTTGATTTCGCCGAGTGTGAGCGCGCACTGGAAGCGCACGTGTGAGTCGGCATCGTCGGCCAGCGCCAGCAGCGGCGCGTCGAACACGCGCGTCTTGGTCAGCCGGCTTTCCGCGAGGCGGACGGCGTTTTCGCGCACCGCCGCGCTGGAATCTCCGACCGCGCGGCGGATTTGCGCGTCTTCGAGCGCGTTGAGTCCGTCGAGCGTGCAGAGGGCAAGCAGCCGCGCGTGTTCGTTCTTGTCCGACTTCACGATGCTGCGCAGCGGCGGCACCGACGCCGGGTCGGCGCGTTCCAGCAGCAGACGCCGCGCGGCGTCACGCGTCCAACCGTTGGAGTCGCTCAACGCGGCGCACAGTTCTTTCGTCGTCGTGTTCGCGAGGTTTGGATTTCGCAATTCGCGCTGCGCATTCCGCGTTTCCGCCGTGACGCGATAGATGCGGCCCATGTTTTTGCCCGCCACGACGTCGTCCGGTGTGTAGGTGCCCGCGGCGTAAAACTTCGGATGATCAATGACCTTGCGATACATGTCGCAGACATAAAGCGCGCCGTCGGGACCGGTGGTGGCGGACACCGGCCGAAACCACGTGTCGGTCGAGGCCAGGAATTCCTCGCCAACGCGCGCGATCTTCGCCGTGAATGTCGCGCCGGCGGAGGCAAGGATCTGGCGCTGCACGAGGTTTTGCGCCGGTTCGCAAACGAAGAGGTTGCCGTAGTGCTCCGGCGGGAGCGCGGAGCCGCGATAAAGATGACTCCCGCACGCCGAGGTGAAGGTGCCCGCGTGCGCCTGCCCGATCAACTGCGGCAAAAACGACGCGGTCGTTGTGTCGTGACTGATGGGAAACACCTTGCCCTCCACGCCGGACTTCGCGACCTCCTCCATCGCGTCGCTGAAGGCGAGGTGCGGGTTGCGTTTCAAGTAGCGCGCTTGAAGAACGACGTGCCGGAGCGGATTGCGGTTGTAGCAGACGAAGCGATGGCCGGAATCGTCGAAGGTCTGCCCGTATTGCCCGTGGCCCGACACGCTCTCGAACTCGAATGTGTCCGGACGGAAGCGCCAGTCGTCCGTCTTGGACTCGACCACTCGCCTATCTGGATGGTTGGGGCAGCGCACGTGTCCGCCGCCGCTGAAGCCATCCGGGAGGTAAATCCAATTATCGAGGCCGAGCAGCGGCGTGTTCACGTAATGCTGCGAGGTCGCGACGATGCCAAAGCCGGTGAGCACGACCTTGCGGACGTCCGCGCGTCCGTCGCCGTCAGTGTCCTTCAAGTAAAGCACGTCCGACGTGCAAGTCGCGAAGACACCGCCGCGCCACGGCAGGAGGCCATCCACGAACTGCAAGCCATCGGCGAAGACGGTGCGCTTGTCGTAGCGTCCGTCACCGTCGGTGTCCTCGAGCAGCGCGATGCTGCACTCCGGCGGCTGGCTCCCCCCCGGCTCGACCGGATAACTTCGCCCTTCCGCGACAAACATCCGTCCACGCTCATCGAATGCGATCGCGAGTGGGTCGGCGACGAGCGGTTCAGCCGCGACGAGTTCGACGCGCATCCCCGGTTCGACTTTGAACGCTGCCAATGCCTGCTCCGGAGTGAGCGGGCTGACGGCGGTCATGGCGGGGGGCTTCGGTTTAACGGGAGGCTCTGCCGCGCGAGCACCGGTCAGCAACGCGCCCGCGGCCGCATAAATGCCCAAGCCGCGCAAGAGATTTCGGCGGTTCAGAAGCCAGCGCTGGGTGAGGATGGTGCTCATGGTCGTGTCGGGAATATTTTTAAGACCGGTCACAGCCACTTCTTGAACCACGCGATCATGCGCTCCCGGAAATCCTCCGTGTAAGCGTGCGCTCCGGGGCCGAGCGCGACTTGAAAACGTTCCGGAGAATCCACGTAAGCCTTCTTCACACGCGCTTCCACCTCCGCCAATCCGTCGAGCGGCAGGCTCGTGTCCGCCTTGCCATTCAAGATCAAATAGGGCCGTGGCGCGATGAGGCTGGCGATTTCCGGCAGGTCGAAGCCCTTCGCGAGCATTCCGGGGACATAATACAGCCAGTGATGCACAATCTGTTCGCGCAGGAACGCCTTGTGGGTGGAGAGTCCACAGATGCACACGGCGACGCGGATGCGCTCGTCGGCAGCGGTCAGGAAGAGCGTCTGCCCCGAGCCCATCGAGAAGCCCGTGCAGCCGATGCGCTGGCGATCGACTTGGGGCAGGCTGGACAGGTAATCGATGCCGCGCGCCAGGTCGCGCACATCGCGCAGAGCGAGCGATCGGCCGGCCATGATCTCCTGCATGACGATCGAACGCTCGAACCACATGTCAGCGGTTGCTTTATCGCGCGCCTTTTGCTGTGCGCCGCGCGGATCGGGGTTGCGCCGTTCGCCGTGCGCGATCGCGTCAGGCGCCAGCACGACGAATCCGGCGCGGACCAAGTCCACTGCATAAGGGCAGACGCCGGGAGGCTCCACACCCATGACCGATTCCTTGCCAGACATGTAGGAACCGTGCGCGGCAATCACGGCTGCGCCATTGGCAACGCTTCCAGGCAAGAGCAGATAGGCCATCACGGTTTCACCGTGACTGCGATAAGTCACCTTCAACCGCTGATAGTCGGACTCCTCCACTCGAGCCACCGTTTTCGCGTCCAGCGGTTCGGTCGGGGCGAGATCGCCACCAAGGCAGCCAAGATATTCCTTTCGGCGTTCGCGTGATGAAACGGAATTGCTCGCGTCGATGGGAGAAGGCTTGTCGGCGCCGAGCGCTTTGCCGGTGACCGCTGCCGCGACGAACGCCGAGCTGCCGGATACAAAAACGCGCCGGGAGATTTTTGAGTTCATGGGGAGGTTCATTTGGAAACTTACTGCGGGATGATTTTCGTGAGCGCCTTCAACGACGTTTCGACCAGCCGCTGGCCGGCATCGCGCGCCATCTTGCTGGTCGTCATCGTTTGCGGCTCGT
>DATDFH010000419.1:0-5404 GCA_036522715.1 Verrucomicrobiia bacterium | reverse complement strand
CGGGCGACCCGCTGCTCGTGCCGCTGCTCATCGGATTGGGCGTGGATGAATTGAGCGCCGCGCCGCCGCTGGTGGCGCAGGTGAAGTATCTCGTCCGCCGCGTAAAACTATCGGAGGCGAAGGAACTCGCAGAGTTCGCGCTGAACTGCGAGTCGCCCACAGAAATTGCCGCGCGCTGCCAGCGATTGGCCAGCGCGGCGGCGCCGAGCTTGTTTGAGAAGTGAACCACGAATGAAAGTCATCATCCTGGCCGCGGGTTACGCCACGCGGCTTTACCCGCTCACGCTCACCAAACCCAAGCCGCTCCTGCCCGTCGCCGGCAAGCCGATGGTCGAGCACGTGCTCGACAACCTTGCCGCCATCAGCGGGCTGGACCGCATTTACGTGGTGACCAACGCCAAGTTCGCCGGGCAATTCCGCCAGTGGTCGGACCATTACCGCGCCACGAAGGCGAAGCTCGAATTCACCGTCTGCAACGACGGCTCGACCGACGACTCGAACAAGCTCGGCGCGATTGGCGACATCAATTTTGTTCTGAAGACGCAAAACGTGGACGACGACTTGATCGTGGTCGCGGGCGACAATTTGTTCAGCGAAAAGCTCGCCGAGTTCGGAAAGGTTTGCCGCGCGAAAAACGCGCCGGTGCTCGCGCTCTACGACGTGGGCGACCTGGAGCAGATCAAGAAATACAACTCCATCTCCGTGGACGGCGACGGGCGCATCACGTATTTCGAGGAGAAGCCCAAAGACCCGACCAGCACGCTCACCGGCATCGCGCTTTATTTTTATCCCAAGCAAACCCTCCCGCTCATCAAGCAGTACGTGGCCGAGGGCAACAACCCCGACCAACCGGGCCGGCTCGTGCAATGGCTTTATCCGCGCACGCCCGTTTACACGTGGCGCGTGCCCGGCTTGTGGTTCGATATCGGCTCGAAGGAGACGCTGGAAGAGGCCAACCAGATTTTTGCCAGCCTCGGCGACGGGAAAAGCTGAGTCGGGGCGCAACCAACTCCCGGGTAGTGGAAATACTTTTCTCGCCGCTCACGCCGGCTTGGTCAATACCTCGTGAACGGTGCGGAGCAGCGTCTCGGCCGTGAAGGGCTTGCGCAGAAACGCGCGTGGCTTGAGCTGCCGCCAGGCGTCATCTTCCTTCTCCTGCTCCGAACCGCTGGCGACGATGATCGGAATATCAGGCCGGATTTTGCGGAGCGCTCCGACCGTGGCCACGCCGTCCATGAAGGGCATCGCCACGTCCGTGATGACAAGCTGGATGGTGTCGCGCTTTTCGGAGAAGAGCGTCACGGCTTCCAGGCCGCTGGCGGCGATGAACACACGGTAACCGTAATTCTCCAGCGAGGTTTTCAAGACAACCAGGATGGCGACCTCGTCGTCCACAACCAGAATGCCTTCGCCGTTGCCGGCGGGAAGCGTGACGGGCGCGGTCGGGGCCTCGGGCGCAGCGGGCGTTTCGGCAGCGGGCAGAAACACTTTGATGTCGGTGCCGTGGCCGGGCTTGCTTTCCACGGTCACGAAGCCGCCGTGGTTTTTCACGATGGTCAGCGACGTGGAAAGTCCAAGTCCCGTGCCTTTGCCGTGGGCTTTGGTTGTGAAAAAGGGCTGGAAGATTTGCGACAGGTGTTCCGCTGCGATGCCGGCGCCGGTGTCGGCCACGGACAGGCAAAGATAGCGTCCGGCTTTGGCGCCGGGCTGGGCCGCGGCCTCGGTTTCGTCGAGGACCGTGTTCTTGGTGGAAAGGGTGAGCGTGCCGCCCCGTTCCATGGCGTCGCGGGCATTGAGGCAGAGATTCATGAGGACCTGGTGCAGTTGCGTGGCGACGGCGGCAACGGGCCAGGAATCGCGCGCAACCTTGACGCGGCAGCGAATCGTCTTGGGGAATGTGTCGCCGATGATGCGGCCCATCTCCTTGACGAGATGGTCCACGCGAACGCTCGTCACGTCGCTGCTGCCGCCGCGGGCGAAGGTGAGAACTTGTTGAACCATGTCCGCCCCGCGGGCGGCACTGGTGCTCATGGTGCTGAGGACTTCCACCATGTCCTCCGGCAGCGCAACCGACTTCAACATTTCCGCGCCAATCAGGACGGGGACGAGGGCGTTGTTGAGATCGTGGGCAATGCCGCCGACCAACATACCGAGGCTTTCGAGGCGCTGGGCGCGGAGGAGTTGCTCCTCGAGTTGGCGTCGGGCGGTGACATCGGTATTGATGACGAGCTTGGATTTGGGATGGCCGGCGTCGTCGCGCACGAGCGTCCAGCGGCTCTGGACGATCACGGTCCGGCCGTGCCGGTCCACCTGTTGAAGCTCGCCGGCCCATTCGCCTTTCTGCATCACGAGTCGCTGGGCTTCGAGGAACTGCGGCGATGGCTTTTGAAAGAGCAGGTCCTCCGCTTTGCGGCCGATCGCTTCGGCGCTGAGCCAGCCGTAAATCCGCTCGGCGCTGTGGTTCCAATAAATGATGCGTTCGGCCAGGTCGCGGACCATGATGGCGTCCTGGGCCTTGTCCAAGAGCGAGGCCTGCTCGCGGATTTTGTCCTCGGCCTGTTTGCGCTCGGTGATGTCCACGTTGACGCCGATCATGCGCACGGGTTTGCCGGCCTTGTCGTAAATCACCGAGGCGCGATCGAAGACGTAGGCGTAAGAGCCGTCGGCCCGGCGGAGGCGATATTCGCTCCACCAAACGCGCCCGCCGCTGGCGATGGTGGCCGAGATGCTGGAGAGCACGCGCTCCTTGTCGTCGGGATGGATCAAGTCAGACCAGGCGTTGACGTTGGGGGCCATGGATTCCGGCGTGTGGCCGAAGGCGGACTGAAAACTCTCGTTCCGCCAGACGGCGTTGTTGCGCAGGTCCCAATCCCAAATCACGTCGTTGGTGGCGCGGGAGACGATGCGGAAGCGTTCCTCGCTCTGGCCCAACGCGGCTTCGGCGGCGTGGCGTCCGCGGCGCTCGCGGAATTCCTTCAGGGCGCGTTGCACGGCGGCGATCAGGCGCGCGGGCCGTTGCTTGAGGACGTAATCGGTGGCGCCGGTCTTGAGGCTGTCCACGGCGAGTTCCTCGCCGATGGTGGCGGAAAAGAAAATGAACGGAACGTCCGGTTGCAGACGGCGCGATTGCGCCAGCGCCAGTTGGCCGTCGTAGGAAGGCAGCGTGTGGTCGGAAATGATCAGGTCAAAGCCGCCGCGCCGGAGCTTCGATTCGAATTCGCTGCGCGTCTGGGCGTATTCGATATCCAAGCGCAAGCCGGCGGCGTGGAGCATTTCGCGCACAAGCAACCGGTCGTGCTCGTTGTCTTCCAGGTGCAGGACGCGCACCGGCGGCGTTGGGTCGGACGGCTGCTTCCTCAAGTGTTCCCTTTAGCTGCGCCCGGTGGAGGTTCGTTGATGACGGCCCAAAAGAATCCAAGCTGCTTGATGGACTCGACAAATTTCTGGAAGTCCACCGGCTTGCAGACGTAGGCGTTGACGCCCATTTGGTAACTGCGCACGAGGTCCGATTCTTCCCGCGAAGAGGTGACCATGACGACCGGGACGCACTTGAGCACCGAGTCCTTTTTCATCTGCCGCAGCACTTCGAGTCCGTCCACCTTGGGCATCTTCAAATCCAGCAGAACGACAGCGGGCAGGCCGTTGGCGTGGCTGGCGAATTTGCCGCGGTTGTAGAGATAGTCCAGCGCCTCGGCGCCGTCGCGCGCCACGACGACTTCGTTGGCCAGGTGGTATTCGTCCAGCGCCGCGAGCGTCAGCTCGATATCGCGGTCGCTGTCTTCGACCAGCAGGATCCGTTTCAAAGGTGGCATGATAATCATCCGGCGGATGCTCGAGGTAATGAAAAGTAAAATGTCGCCCCCTTGTCAACCTCTCCCTCCGCCCAAGTGCGCCCGCCGTGACGGAAAATGATGCGGCGCACGTTGGCCAGACCGATGCCCGTGCCCTCGAAATCCTCGGCGCGATGCAGCCTTTGAAAGACACCGAACAGTTTGTCCGCGTATTTCATGTCGAAACCCACGCCGTCGTCCCGCACGAAGAACACGACTTCTTTGTCCGCTGCGCCATTGGTGCAACCGATCTCGATGTGCGCGGGGTCTCGCGGCTTGGAATATTTGATGGCGTTGCCAATGAGGTTGGCAAAAACCTGGCGCAACATCGCGCGGTCGGCTTGGACTTCAGGCAGTTTTCCGAACTTCCATTCGACGTGGCGGTCGCGCAGATCGGTTTCCAGGCCGGCAATGACTTCCTTCACGAGCGGTTCGACGGCCACGGCGCCCTGGTGTATTTCCGTGCGGCCCATGCGCGAGAACACCAGCAGATCGTCAATCAAACAGCCCATGCGCCGCGCCGATTCCGAGATGATGCCAAGGTAGCGGCGGCCGCGGTCGTCGAGTTTTTCCGCGGATTGCTTGCTCAACATGTCCACGAACCCGTCAATGTGCCGCAGCGGCGCGCGCAGGTCGTGCGAGACCGAGTAGCTGAATGCTTCGAGTTCCTTGTTGGCGGCTTCGAGCTGGGCGGTGCGGTCTTGGACGCGATGTTCGAGTTGCTCGTTGAGATTGCGCAGGTTTTCCTCCGCGCGCACGCGTTCGAGCGCCCCACCGCACTGGTCGGCGAGGCTTTGCAGAAGTTTCAGCGCCTTGGCGTCGTAGGCCTGGGGCGTGTAGCTCTGGATCGAAAGGATGCCGATGACTTTCTCGCCGCTGCGGATGGGCACGTACATCAGCGAGGCGGACGGGCGGCTCTTGTTGCCAAACGGGACAGCCTCCGGCGAAAAATCGAACGGGGGTTCCCGGAGCTGAAGTTGTCCGCCCTGCTCCAAAACGCGGCGCACCATTGTGGAGGGCGGCTGGCCCACGTAGGCGGGCGGCACATCCAGGCGTTGGCCGTCCACCGTGTCCAGATTGATGATCGGAAAAATCAAACCCTGCTCCGCCTCGTACGCGTCGAGCGAGCAGGCGTCCCAACCGATGAGTTCGTTGGCGGTTTCGGCGATGATGTGGGCCGCGGCGGAGGCGGAGACGGCGCCGCTCAAGCTCTGGCCCAGTCGGGAGAAAGCCGCTTCGTGCCTTGCGGCGCGTTTGCGGTCGGTCACGTCGCGCGCGATTTTCGATGCGCCGATGATCTTGCCCATCCGGTCGCGGATCGGCGAGATGGTTTCCGAAACATCAATCCGCTTTCCGCCCTTGCGGACGCGCACGGTTTCGAAATGGTCCACGCTGGCCCCGGCGGCGATGCGTTCGAGGATGTCGCGTTCCTCGTTCTGACGGTCGGTCGGAAAAAGGAGCATCATGGATTTGCCGATCGCTTCCTCCGCCGTGTAGCCGAAGAGCTTTTCTGCGCCCGGATTCCACGTGGTGATCACGCCGTCCAGCGTCTTGCTGATGATCGCGTCGTCGGA
>DATDFH010000418.1:0-2176 GCA_036522715.1 Verrucomicrobiia bacterium | reverse complement strand
CGCATGGTGCTCATCGCCGGGCCGTGCGTGATCGAGAGCGAGCGGCTGTGTTTGCGCGTGGGCGAGACGGTGCGCCGCGCCTGCGAGCGGCTGGGCATCCAGTGCATTGCTGACAGCTCACGGCGGAGGGCTATACTGTCGCCATGAGTTCCGACCCGCTCGAACTGAAGGACAGATTGCCGGCGGAATACAACGCGCGCTGGGAGGCGGTGGAGACGGCGCGCGCCCAGGAACTCGCCGCGATGACCGAGGAACGCGCCCGCCAGATCATCCAGTCCCTCCGTCTCTTCGCGCCGGTCCCGCCCGACCCGCTTAACGGGATGGGATTGGTTGAGCAGCAAGACATCTTTCACGGGCGAAGGCCGCGATGAACGGCGTGGAGGAACTGCTGCTTGCCGCCGCGAAGCTCCAAGAGTCCTTTCTTCAGCGCCAATGGCGGTTTTGTTTTATTGGCGGTGTGGCGGTCCAACGTTGGGGCCATCCCCGGTTCACGCAGGACATTGACCTCACCCTGCTGACTGGTTTTGGCGAGGAGGAGAAGTTCGTGGATGCCTTGCTTGAAGAACTGGACCCACGGCGGCCCGACGCGCGCGCGTTTGCGCTCCAACATCGTGTTCTGCTTGCCCGCACGCGGGGTGGCGTGGACGTGGATGTTGCGTTGGGCGCGCTCCCGTTCGAGGAGCGCTCTGTCGCGCGGGCCACAGCGTGGACTGTGCGTGAAGGCGCCGTGATGACGACTTGCTCCGCCGAGGACCTTGTGGTCCACAAGGTGTTTGCCGGACGCGGTCGGGATTGGGGAGACGTGGAAACCGTCCTGATCCGCCAGCACGGGAAACTGAATTTTGGCGAAATCCGCGCGGAACTGAAACCGCTGCTCCAACTGAAAGGCGAACCGGAATCACTCGATAAGCTGGATCGCCTGATCGGCACAATTGAACGGCGGCTGCGTGCGACCCAGTGAGCGCGCGACCGGACCAGAGCCGTTGCCACTGCCCGCTTCCCTTCGCTGCGTTACTTTGTTAAAACCTCGGCGTGCCTGATGCGAAGACCACGGCGGTTTGGAAACGGCTGTCCTCCGGGCGGCGCATGGTGCTCATCGCCGGGCCGTGCGTGATCGAGAGCGAGCGGCTGTGTTTGCGCGTGGGCGAGACGGTGCGCCGCGCCTGCGAGCGGCTCGGCATCGAATACGTTTTCAAGGCCAGCTACGACAAGGCGAACCGCACGTCGGCCAAATCCTTTCGCGGCCCCGGCCTCGGCGAGGGGTTGGAAATTCTTGGCCGCGTGCGCGAGAAGCTCGGCGTGCCGGTGCTCACGGATGTTCACACGGAGGAGCAGGTCTGGGCCGCGGCGGAGTTCGCCGACATTCTGCAAATTCCCGCGTTCCTCTGCCGCCAGACCGATCTCATCGTGGCCGCGGCGAAGACCGGGCGAATCGTCAACGTGAAGAAGGGCCAGTTCTTGTCGCCGTGGGAGATGGGGCAGGTGGTCGGCAAGGTCGCTGCGGCGGGCAACAAACAGGCGCTGATCACCGAGCGCGGCACGACCTTCGGCTACAACAATCTCGTGGCCGACATGCGTTCGATCCCGATCATGCGGCGGCTGGGTTACCCGGTGATTTTCGACGCGACGCACTCAGTGCAGCAGCCGGGCGGGGCAGGGGACCGTTCGGGCGGACAACGGGAGTTCGCACCGGTGCTCGCGCGCGCGGCGCTGGCGGCGGGCGCCGACGGCGTGTTCATCGAGACGCATCCCGATCCCG
The DNA here is from genome assembly GCA_036522715.1 of Verrucomicrobiia bacterium. Lineage (GTDB taxonomy): Bacteria > Verrucomicrobiota > Verrucomicrobiia > Limisphaerales > JACQFS01 > DATDFH01. The sequence continues at coordinate 417 of DATDFH010000418.1, read as the reverse complement.
ACAAGGCGCTGAGCGACGGGCCAAATATGATTCCGTTGGCGGAGATGCCGGCGCTGCTGAAGGGACTGCTGAAAGTGTGGGAGGCGGTGAGATGAAATCAGGAACTCAGGAACTCAAGAACCCGAAAACATCAGGCGAACAAGCACGACGCGGTCACTCCCCGGCTTCCTGAGTTCCTGAGTTCCTAATTCGATCTCATGCCGGCCAAATCACCGAAGGCACTCCGCTCGCGCCTCGAACGCGTGAAGCTTTTTCTTTGCGACGTGGACGGTGTGCTTACGGACGCGTCGGTGTTCTTGGGCATGGAGACGGAGTTCAAGTGCTTCCACATCCAGGATGGTCTGGGGCTGCGGTTGCTCGCGCGCTGCGGCATCAAGACCGGCTGGGTTTCCAACCGCCCCTCGGCGGCGACGACGC
>DATDFH010000417.1:0-4504 GCA_036522715.1 Verrucomicrobiia bacterium | reverse complement strand
GGGCCGATGCAAAACCGCCCACGCAATTCCACCCGCGATCAGGAGACCGACGATGGAAAGCCACAGCTTCGACCGCGAGCGAACACTGCCTTCCGCAAGCTTCGCCGGAGTGCCCGGGCTGAGGCTGTTTTGATTGTCATCCTTGTCGAGAGCGCCCGCCGCTCGAATCGCGTTGTGATCGCTCATAGTCGGGGAGAATTTCGCTATTCAGTCGCAACACCGGTCACGTCAGACAAGTGTCAGACTACGCGAGGCGCGTTCGCGATCAAACTCCGTTGCGATCTGTGCGATACGGCGCAAATATTGCGCACTACCGCGCGCGACGATCGAAGACCATTTGCGGACGGCACGGGGGCGGTCCAGCGACGACCGTGCAGACATTGGGCCAGACAAAATGAACGGCGGCAAAATTCGCGTGGCCGACTTTCGGCTCCGTCGTCGTCAGCACACGAAGGTCGTCCTCGGCGAGGTCGCCGAGATTATGGATCGCATACTCGCGCATGATTGGCACCGCCAGGTGCGCCCAATGGAAAAATTCCGCCTTCTGTTCCTTCACGTGGGCGCAGCCGATGACGCCAATGCCGATGGCGGCATACAGCGCCCTGATCAATCGGGAACGAGTTCGCATACATGCGCGGGATATCGGCACAATCCGCGCGGCGATGCACCAGCAGGATTTACTCCACGCAACTTTGATCCAGGCCAACCGCGTGGCCCAACAAGCCCGCGCGGCTCCTCGCAGCCTAATTCGCCTTCGCGCCGTCGCCGCGAGCCAGTTTTTCCAACCACGACTGCGCCGCATCCACCGACGGCTTGAATCCCCGCGGCCCAGGATCGCCCATGAGGGCGATCTTGCCGTCCTTGTCCACAATGTAGAGCCGGTCGGGCCACGCGGCGTAGGTCTTGTTGACCTTGTCGTCCATGCCGTCCACCAACGTTGGCAGCGTAATTTTCAGGAGCGTGCACGCTTTGTGGGCGACATCCGTGCGTTCCTTCTCAGTGGTGGGCTGCTTGATCTTTATGCCCTGCCGTTCGTTCTGCGGCACCTGCCAGCCGTCCTCGGGATGCGCCTCGCGGATATACACCATGAAGAACTCTGCGCGACCCTTGTGGTCGGCGTAAATTTTTTCGAGGGAGCCAACCTGGTCCCGGAATGGTGGTCAGGTGTAACTGCCGAACACCAGCACTACCGGGCGCCTGCCCTTGAAGCTGGAGAGTTTCACGTCGCGGTTGCCCTCCTTCATCTTGAGCGTGAAATCTGGCGCGAATTCGCCGACGCGCAGGCTGCCTTGCCGCGGCATGTCGTCGGCACCGCGCCCGGGACGCTGACGTTCTGTTTGGGCGGCGGCGAATAATGCGAGCAGGCCAACGGCGGCGAGGGCGAGGCGTTTCATGGTCGTAATGACGTGGCGGACGGGGAGAACGTCTCACGAACGCGACGCGCAAGGAAGCTTGAACTTCAAGCCTCCGACGCTGGGCTGAATCACCTGAAATTAGAAGTTGCCAAGCCGGCGCGCCTTGCTAGTTTTGCGCCCCTTTTCCGGCGGCGCGAGCCGGCACGGGAAAGGGACAAACGGCCAGAAGTCCGGTTTCCGTGTGGACGCCGGCGGCCACAACAACATCAAACCTAATCCCGTGTTCCGCGGGATGGTCCGCCAGAAAACCGGCGGGCTGCTAACCAAAGGAAAACTGTGAGCAATATTGGCATCAAGGAATTGTTGGAAGCCGGCGTGCATTTCGGTCACCAGACCAAGCGCTGGAACCCGAAGATGAAACGCTTCATCTTCGACGCCCGCAACGGCATCTACATCATCGACCTCAGCAAGACGGTCGTGCAGCTCGAAACCGCGTGCGAGTTTCTGGCCGACCTCGTGGGCGCCGGCAAGCAGGTGCTCTTCGTCGGCACCAAGAAACAGGCGCAGGAAGCCGTCAAGGAAATCGCCAAGGTCTGCGGCCAGCCCTTCGTCACCGAACGCTGGCTCGGCGGCACGCTGACGAACATGAAGACCGTCAAGAAGTCGCTCAACCGCCTCAAGCAGATCGAGAGCATGGAGGCCGACGGTTCGATCAATCATTACGTCAAGCAGGAGCAGTCCGCCATCCGCCGCGAATGCGCCCGCCTGGTCAAGAATCTCGACGGCATCCGCCACATGGAGGGCAACCCCGGCGCGATGTTCGTCATCGACATCAAGCGCGAGCACAACGCCGTCGCCGAGGCGCGCCGTCTCAAGATCCCCATCGTCGCCATCGTCGATACCAACTGCGATCCCGACCTTGTTGATTATCCGATCGCGGGCAACGACGACGCGATCCGCTCGGTGCGCATCATCCTCACCGCGGTCGTGCAGACCATCACGAAGGCGAAGTCGGAGTACGATGCGAAGTACGCCCGCCGTAAAGCTGAACCGGAAGCGCAGCCTCCAGCCGAGCAACCGGCGGCGGAAGCCGCGCCTGCTCCGGCGGAGACGCCCGCGGTCTAGTTGAACTTCCTCCTGCGCGACGTGCGGTTTCAACCCCGCCCGCCGCGCGGGATTCAATCCCCAACACAAACGAAAGAACTGTCTCTATGATTACTCCCGCATTGGTGGGCAAGCTCCGCGAAATGACCGGCGCCGGCCTGATGGATTGCAAGAACGCGCTCGTGGAATCCAAGGCGGACCTCGACGGCGCGGTGGACATCCTCCGCAAGAAAGGCACCGCGTCCGCCGCGAAGAAGGCCACCCGTGAAGCCCGCGAAGGCGTCATCGCCCAGGCCATCCAGCCCGGCGCGCGCGTCGGCGTGCTCGTCGAGGTCAATTGCGAGACCGACTTCGTCGCGAAGAACGACAGCTTCCGCGCCTTTTGCGATGAGCTGGCCAAAAAGCTCGCCGCCGATCCAAACGCCGATCTCGAAGCCGATCGCGTTGCCGCTGTCGCCAAGATTGGCGAGAACATCAAAATCGCCCGTCACCATCGCATCGTGGTGAATGGCAACGGCCTGGTCGCCGCCTACATCCATACCGGCGCCAAGGTCGGCGTGCTCGTCGAAGTCGGCGCGGAGAAGGAGGCCACCGTGGCGAACGACGAGTTCAAGCAACTCGTGCGCGACATCACCCTCCAGATCGCCGCGGCGCATCCGACCGTCGTCTCGCGCGAAAACGTCCCGGCCGACGTCGTGGCCAAGGAGCGCGAGATCGCGGCGCAATCCGACCGCCTCAAGGGCAAGCCGCCGCAGGCGATGGAGAAGATCCTCCAAGGCGTACTCGAAAAATTCTACCAGACCACGTGCCTCGTCGATCAGGGCTTCGTCAAGCGCAACGGCGAAGTCAGCGTGAAGGAGCACGTCGCCGAGGCTGCACGGAAACTTGGTGACACGATCACCATCCGCGGTTTTGTGCGCTTCCAGGTGGGCGAGGCAGCGTCGGCCTGACGGGATTGCGTTCAAGCGCCGGACGAGCGTGGTGCTCGTCCGGCATTTTGATTTCCGGGGCACGCATTGACGCTGAGGTGGCCCGCTGATACAACTCCGCCCGCGTTGATGAAAACTGCCGCCAAAGCCAAGTACCGCCGCATCCTCCTCAAGCTCAGTGGCGAGGCGCTCGGCGGCGAAAAGGGCACGGGCATCTGCCCCGAGGTCATCCAACTCATGGCCGAGCAGATCAAGGAAGTCCGTGCGCTGGGCGTCGAGGTCGTCATCGTCGTGGGTGGCGGAAACATTTTCCGCGGCATGTCGGGCAGCGAGCAGGGGATTGAGCGCGCCACGGGCGATTACATGGGGATGCTCGCCACGGTCATCAACGCTCTAGCACTCCAGGATGCGCTGGAAAAAGTCGGCGTGGCCACCCGCGTGCAGAGCGCGATCACCATGACGCAGATCGCCGAGCCGTTCATCCGCCGCCGCGCGGTGCGCCATCTCCAGAAGGGACGCATCGTCATCTTCGCCGCGGGCACGGGCAATCCGTATTTCTCCACCGACACTGCCGCCGCGCTGCGCGCGAACGAAATCGGTGCCGACGTGATCCTCAAGGCCACCAAGGTGGACGGCATTTACGACAGCGACCCGAAGAAGAACCCGAAGGCAAAGCGCTTCAAGACGATCAAGTACCTCGACGCTTTGAGCCGCCGGCTCCAGGTGATGGACTCGACGGCATTTTCGTTGTGCATGGACAACCACATGCCGATCATCGTGTTCGACGTCAACCGGCCGCACAGCATCAAGCGCGTGGTGTTGGGCGACAACGGCGGCACGCTGGTGACCGACTGATGCGGAGTTGCAAGTTGAAGGTTGCAAGTTTCAAATCGACCAAACCCCCAACCTGAACCCTGCGACCGGAGAATTTTATGACACTCGACGACGTTCTACTCGAAGCGGAAGAAAAGATGATGAAGACCGAGGAAGTCGTGCAGCACGAATTCTCCGGCGTGCGCACCGGCAAGGCCTCGCCCGCCCTGGTCGAAAACATCCTCGTGGAGGTGTATGGCTCGAACATGCGCATCCGCGAGCTGGCCGGCATCACGACGCCCG
>DATDFH010000416.1:0-3512 GCA_036522715.1 Verrucomicrobiia bacterium | reverse complement strand
GCGAGGTGGACGAGGTCATCGTGCTTTACACGAACTTCATCAACACGCTGACGCAGAAGCCCGAGGCGCGAAAGCTCCTGCCCATCGGAAAGATTCACGCCGTCGAGGCGGGCGTTCACGGCCACGGCGAGGGCGGCGAGTTGCAGAAGTCGGACGTGGAATATTTGTTTGAGCCGAATGCCGCGGGCGTGCTCGGCAATTTGCTCCCGCACTATCTGAACTTTCAGCTCTTCCAGTTTTTGCTCGAAGCCAAGGCCAGCGAGCACAGCGCGCGCATGGTCGCGATGAAGAACGCGACCGACAACGCCAAGCAACTCATCAAGGACCTGACGCTCGAATACAACAAGCTGCGCCAGGCGAACATCACGAAGGAACTTCTCGAAATCACCACCGCCCAGATGGCGATGGGTTAATTCAATCAAGCATGAACAAAGGCAAGATCGTTCAAATCATCGGCCCGGTCGTGGACGCGGAGTTCGCGACCGCGCTCCCGGCCATCTACAACGCGCTCACGGTCGAATACGACCTGCCGGGACAAGGCAGGACCAAGCTCACGCTCGAAGTGCAGCAGCACCTCGGCGATAACTGGGTGCGCGCCGTCGCCATGAGCACCACCGAGGGCCTCAAGCGCGGAATGGAACTCAGCGACACCGGCAAGCCGATCTCCATGCCCGTGGGTGAGGGCGTCATGGGCCGCGTGTTCAACGTCACCGGCGACGCCGTGGACGAGCAGGGTCCGGTGAAGGCCGACGCCTACAAGTCGATCCATCGCTCCGCCCCGCTGCTCGTGGACCAGACCACCAGCCCGCAGATTCTTACCACGGGCATCAAGGTCATCGATCTCATCTGCCCGTTCTTGAAGGGCGGCAAGGTCGGCGCGTTCGGCGGCGCGGGCGTCGGCAAGACCGTGATCATCATGGAATTGATCAACAACATCGCCAAGCTGCACGGCGGCATCTCGATGTTCGCGGGCGTGGGCGAACGCACGCGCGAAGGCAACGACCTCTACAACGAAATGATCGAGGCCGGCGTCATCAAGGTTGAGAAGGACGAGAAGGGTCATCCGAAATTGGGCGCCAACGGAATGCCGATCATCAAGGAAGGCTCGAAGATCGGCCTGGTGTACGGCCAGATGAACGAACCGCCCGGCGCGCGTCTCCGCGTCGCGCTCTCCGCGCTCGCCGTGACCGAATACTTCCGTGACGAGAAAAACCAGGACGTGCTCCTGTTCGTCGATAACATCTTCCGCTTCTCGCAGGCCGGCTCCGAAGTGTCCGCGCTCCTCGGCCGCACGCCCAGCGCCGTCGGTTATCAGCCGACGCTTGCCGCGGAGATGGGCAACCTTCAGGAACGCATTACCTCGACGAAGAAGGGTTCGATCACGAGCTTCCAGGCCGTGTATGTCCCCGCGGACGACCTCACCGATCCCGCGCCGGCCACGACGTTCGCACACCTCGATGCGACGATCGTGTTGGAGCGCTCGATCGCCGAGTTGGGCATTTACCCCGCTGTCGATCCACTCGCCTCGACTTCGCGCGCACTGTCCCCCGACATCGTCGGCGAGGAGCATTACGCGGTCGCCCGTGGCGTGCAAAAGGTGCTCCAGCGCTACAGGGACCTGCAGGACATCATCGCGATTCTCGGCATGGACGAGTTGAACCCGGAAGACCGGCTCACCGTGTTACGCGCGCGCAAGATTCAGAAGTTCCTCAGCCAGCCCTTCTCGGTGGCCGAAGTCTTCACCGGCCGCGCCGGCAAGCAGGTACCGGTCGCCGACACCGTCCGTGGCTTCAAGGAGATCCTCGACGGCAAGCACGACGAGGTCGGCGAAAACGACTTCTACATGAAGGGCGGCATCGACGAGATCAAAGAATAGTGGTTGAAGCGTCAGCGCGTTGAACCATGGCCAGCACCCTCAAACTCGAAATCGTCACCCCGGAGGCCAAGATCTACTCCGAGGACGTGGACATGGTCACGCTCCCCGGCGTCGAGGGCGAGATGGGCATCTACCCGATGCACGTCCCGTTGATGACGCAGATCGTCTCCGGCGAACTGGTCGCGCGCAAGGACGGCCAGGACCACTACCTCGCCATCGGCGAAGGCTTCGTGCAGATCACCGGCGAGCGTGTGGCCGTGATGACCGACATGGCCATCAAGGCCGCGGACATCGACGAGGTGAAGGCCGAGGAAGCCCGCAAACGCGCCGAGGCCCGCCTTGCCGAGAAGCTCGACGACGAGGACGCGGCGATGGTCAGCGCCACGCTCGCTCACTCGCTTGCGCAGCTCAAGGTCAAGCGTCGGACACATTCCTGACCGGCGGCCGACAGCCACTCGATGAAAGGACGCCTCAAGCGTCCTTTTTCTTTTTGCCATTTCGGCGGTGAAGCCGGTTAATGGCCGCACCGTCAACACTTCACAAACGCTTAACTATGTCGAATCCTCCCCTGACCCGCCGTGATTTTCTCGCCACGGCTTCCGCCGCCGGCTCCGCGTTCGCGCTCGGTAATCCGCTGCCCACCTTCGGCGCCGAGAAGAAGAAGGCCGCAACCGCATCAGCGTCCGCGCCGAAGAAGAACTACAAGATCATCGCCTTCAGCAAGCCGTTCGCAGACCTGAACTTTGACCAGACCGCGGACCTCGTGGCCGACATTGGCTGGGACGGCATCGAGTGCCCGGTACGCGCCAAGGCCACGCATATCCAGCCTGAGCGCGTCGAGGAGGATTTGCCGAAGATGGTCGAGGCCCTCAAGAAACGCGGCAAGGAAGTCGCCATCGTCACCAGCGACATCACCAAGCTCGCGCCGGAGGCCGAAAAGGTTCTCCGCACGATGGCCAAACTCGGCATCAAGAAGTACCGCCTCGGCTTCGAGAAGTATCCCAAGGACGAGCATCCGTCGAAGAAGGTCGCCGAAGTCGGCGCAGCACTGAAGGACCTTGCCGCGTTCAACAAAGAGCACGGCCTCCAGGGCGGCTGGCAGAATCATTCCGGCATCGATTACGTCGGCGCGTCATTGTGGGACTTGTGGATCATGATGAAGGACCTCGATCCAAAAAACATCGGCGTCTGTTTCGACATCGGCCACGCGACGCTCGAAGGCGGCCTCTCGTGGCCCAACCAGGCCCGGCTCATGGAGCCGTTTTACGTGGCCGTTTACTTCAAGGACTTCTATTGGGAGAAGACCGAAAAGGGCTGGCAGCCGCGCTGGTGCAACTTCGGCGAAGGCTCGGTGCAGAAAAGCTTTGTGACCAACCTCCGGAAGTCCGCCTACAACGGCCCGCTCAGCCAGCACCACGAATACAAGGACCTCGGCGAAGGCGCGGCCAAGATCGCGAACTTCCGCAAAGACCTCGCGACCTTGCGCGAGTGGCTCGCAGCCTAAACCGGCGCGCGCGCGACCCGCTCGCGTGTCGCTGACGAAAATGTTCTCGCCGCGAAAGAACGCAGAGAGCGCAAAGATTTTTCCCCCTTTGCGTTCTTTCGCGGCCATTCTTCTCCCGGCTTTTCTCTGCGG
>DATDFH010000415.1:0-2520 GCA_036522715.1 Verrucomicrobiia bacterium | reverse complement strand
GCCACGCGGTCCTGCCGACCATGATTTCCCAGCGTGCTGGCCGCATTGTGAACGTCGCCTCGCTCAGCGCGTTGCTCGCGCCGCCGGGTCAGACCAACTACGCCGCGGCCAAAGCCGGCGTCGTTGCTCTCACGCAGTCGCTCGCGAAGGAGGTCGCCCGCCTCGGCATCACCGTGAACGCCGTGTGCCCGGGTTACATCGACACCGACGCTCTGACCGGGATGAATACGGACGAACGCAAGGCCGCCCAGGCACGCGTCCCCATGCGCCGCTTCGGCCGGCCCGAGGAAGTGGCCGTGGCAGTGCGATTTCTGGCTTGTGCCGAGGCCGCCTACATCACAGGCTCCGCGCTCAAAATTGACGGTGGAATTTTCTGATGGACGACGCAAGCGCCCTGCGCCAGCAACTCAAGCAACTGATGGTCGAGAACCTGATGCTTCAGGTCTCGGCCGACGAGATCAAGGACGACCAACCCCTCTTCGGCCCCGGCAGTCTGGGCCTGGATTCGGTGGATGCACTTCAACTCGTTGTCGCCCTCGACAAACACTTCGGCCTGAAAATCGCCGATCCCGGGCAGGCGAAGGAGATTTTGGTTTCCGTCAACACGATTGCTGCCGCCGTTTCGAGGTCGCGCACGGCCTGAGTGATCTGAGGTTTTGCCGGACCCGAAGCAGGGGCGTTGGTGAGAAATTGGTTTTAGAGCAAAAGAGAAAGCTGGGACGCCGCCTCCCGCGCATTGGGCGTCGGTGTGATCGTTACGTGGTTCGTGCTCGTTCTCGGCGCTTCGTTGCTCGTGGCATTTGACGCGCAATGTCAGCCGCCAGTCCCGTTCGGGACCGCGGAAATTCCATTCCCGTCACCGACGCTACATGCCGATTGCGGCTGGGATGGGTTGGCAATTTCACGGACAAATTTCAAGCCGATGTCCTGAATCCATCAGTTTCAACGCTCGTCGAAGCGCAAAGGCATGAAGCCAAAAAACTCTCGCGCGTCGGCACTTCCTCCGCGCCGCTGCTGCTCCCTCGACCGCTCGGCGCCCGCAACGCGCTGTCTTCCCCGGCTTGGGCGTGACGGAGGAGAGGTGGCTCGCGGATTCGAATGCGCCAGTCTCGAACTCGCCGCGCGTCTTTCTTGCTTCCTGCGGAGCGCGCCGTCGGACGACGAAGATCTCGCCGCGGGCGTTGTGGCAGCAGGCACAGCAAAGGGATTGTGGCCCGCGCGCGTTTGTCCACGCGCTGGTCGCGAGCGATGCCCTTCGCACGAAATGAGTCTGGCGGCCCACTTGTCTGCGTCTTGAGAACCCTATGAAACGATCCAAACTCATTCTTGCAGCCCTTTGCCTTCTCGTGTCGCTGTCCGCTGCACCCGCGGCTGGACGTCCGCCGAATGTCATCCTCATCGTCGCGGACGATCTCGGCTATTCGGATGTCGGCGTTTATGGAGCCAAGGGTTTCACCACGCCGAACCTGGACCGACTCGCGCACGAAGGCATTCGCTTCACGGACTTTCATGTCGCGCAGGCAGTGTGCTCGGCATCGCGCGCGGCGATCATGACCGGCTGTTATCCGAATCGCATCGGCATCGAGGGCGCGATGGAGCCCTGGTATAAGTTTGGGATCAACGAGAAGGAGCTGACGTTCCCGAAGATGATGAAACAGAAGCGCTATGCGACGGGCATGGTCGGCAAGTGGCATCTCGGCACGCCCCTGGAATTTTTGCCGACGCATCGCGGCTTTGATGAATGGCTTGGACTGCCCTACTCGAACGATCAGTGGCCGCTGCATCCGGAGAAGCCGGGCAAGTTCCCGCCGCTGCCATTGTTCGATGGCGACAAAATAATCAATCCCGCGTTGAGCCATCGCGACATGGAGCAGTTGACCACGCAATACACAGAGCGCGCGGTGAACTTCATCGAACACAACAGGGCGAAGCCCTTCTTCCTCTACGTCGCGCACACGATGCCGCATGTGCCGCTCGCGGTGAGCGACAAGTTTCGCGGCACGACGAAGCGCGGGCTCTACGGCGACGCGGTTGAGGAAGTGGATTGGAGCATCGGTGAAATCCTCGCGACCTTGAAAAGGCATGACCTTGAGAAGGACACGCTCGTCATGTTCATGTCCGACAACGGGCCGTGGCTCATCTACGGGAACCATGGCGGCTCGGCGTATCCGTTGCGCGAAGGCAAGACGACGACGTGGGACGGCGGCACACGCGTGCCATTCATCGCGCGATGGCCCGGGCATATTCGTGCCGGCCGCGTCTGCAAGGAGATGGCGATGTCGATCGACCTGCTTCCGACAGTCGCGAAGTTGATCGACGCGGAATTGCCTAATCACAAGATCGACGGCCTCGACATTTGGCCTTTGCTCGCGGGGCAAAGGAACGCGAGGAATCCGCACGAGGTCTATTTCTTCTACGGCGTTCCGTTTGGCGGCTGGACCGGCGCGGAGTTGGAATCGGTCCGCACGCACGAGTGGAAACTGATCGTCCCGCACTCCTATCGCACGCTTGGCGGGCGCA
>DATDFH010000414.1:0-6890 GCA_036522715.1 Verrucomicrobiia bacterium | reverse complement strand
ACACCGTGCCCAGCGCGAGCACCAGCGCCGTCAACCACACCGGCCTCCAGTACCACCGCGGACTGTCGAAGCTGATGATGAACGACAGCAGATACAAACTCAGCGGCAGCACCCACAGGAACGGGATCACCGCGATGTCCTGGCAAATCTTGTTTGTCACCGCCAGCAACAGCACCGAGCCGCACGCGGGCAGCGCGAACCAGAGCCAGCGATGAGGTGCAGGTGAATTTGCCGCCGGTGCTGGCACTTCCTCACTCTCCCGCTTTCTCGCCTGCGCGCTTTCTCCCTCGCTCACCGCCCTTCGCCAGACCTTTACACCGCACCACGCCGCCAGCACCGCGAACACGCCGAGGCCGAGCGACCACGCCACCGCTTGCGCATGCCGTGATAAGTTCGGCTCCATCGCGAATGGATAACTTACCAGCGCCAGCAAAGACCCGACGTTCGACAGCGCGTAAAGCCGGTACGGCGACACCCCCGGATGCGCCTCGCTGAACCATGCTTGGAACAACGGCCCCGTCGCCGACAGCACGAGGTACGGCAGACCGAGACACCTGCCGAGCAGCAGCAGGATGCGCCACGCCGGATGCGAGCCGTCGAGCGGCTTCCAGTGTTCGCCCGGCGTGATCGGCAGGAGCGACAGCGCCACCGCCAGCAGCACCAGATGCAGCCACACCTGCTGCCGCGGTTTCAGCCGGCGGATGCTCAGGTGCGCGTAAGCGTAACCGCCTAGCAGCAGCACCTGGAAAAACAACATGCACGTCGTCCACACCGCCGGACTGCCGCCAAACCACGGCAGGATGAACTTCGCGATCAGCGGCTGGACGAGGAACAGCAGGAAGGCCCCGGTGAAGATGGTCAGGCCAAACGCGAGCATGATGGGCGGCGGTGGGTCATCGAATGCGGCGGACGCTAGAGATTGCCCGCGCACGTGGCAAGGCCAATGGAGTAGCTCGACATTCCAATGTCGAGAAAGGCGTTATCGGCACTACGAACTCGACATGGGAATGTCGAGCTACTTGGCTTGCTACAGTTTGCTGACGCCGCCGCACGGTGTCGCTATAACCACGCCGAGATGCCGCGTGCGCCGCAACCTTCCCTCGATTCGCCGCTGAGCGTGCTGCCCGGCGTCGGGCCGGAGCGAATGAAACAACTCGCCCGGCTGGAACTGCGCACCGTCGGCGATCTGCTGATGCATCCGCCGCGGCGTTACGAAGACCGGCGGAAGTTTGTGGCGATTGCCGAATTGAAACTCGGCCAGGCGGCAACCGTGCGCGGCAAGATCGTCGCGGCGGGAGTGAAGCGTTGGAAGAAAGGCGCGCGCGCGCTCTTCGAGTGCGTGTTCGATGACGGCACGGCACGGTTGCATTGCCGCTGGTGGCAGATGCAGCCATGGATGGAAGAGTATTACACCGTCGGCCGCGAGTTCCTCGTCTTCGGCAAGCCCGAGTCAGTGCGCCCGCGCATCCTCGATCATCCCGATACCGAGTTGCTCGAAGCCGGCGAGGATGAAACAATCCACATCGGCCGCATCGTCCCGGTGCATCCGCTGACCGAGGGGCTGACCGCCCGCGTAATGCGCACCCTCGTCTGGCGCGCGCTCGAACGCTTCGAGAGTCTGCTCGCTGAGCCGCATCCCGAACTGAAACTCGCCGACCTTCCCTCGCGCGCGAACGCGATCCGCATGGTTCACTTTCCGAACGAACTCTCCGACACCGAACTGGCCCGCCAACGCCTTGCGCTCGATGAGTTCCTCGAGCTCCAGCTCGCCATCCAACGCCGCCGCCGCAACCTGCTCGCCAACGCCAAGGGCCTGCCGTGCGCGGGCGACAATCATCTCATCAAACTGTTCCTCGCCCGGCTCGACTTCACGCTGACCGGCGCGCAGACGCACGTGCTTCGCGAGATTCGCGCCGACCTCGGTGGTGCGCAGCCGATGCGCCGCCTGTTGCAGGGCGACGTCGGCTCCGGCAAGACCGCCGTCGCCGCGTGCGCCGCGCTGATGACCATCGAGAGCGGCTTCAACGTTGCGCTCATGGCGCCCACCGAAATCCTCGCCGAGCAGCACTACCGCACCTTCCGCAATTGGTTCGAGCCGCTCGGTGTGACGGTTGAAGTCCGCACCGGCAGCCGCAAGACCTCAAACCTAGAGCATGGAACCTTGCCGCTCGAACGCCCCGCTTCCTCCGATTCCGCACTCCGCATTCCGCATTCCGCATTTCTTACGATTGGCACCCACGCCCTCATCACCGAAGGCTTCGACCTTCCGAAGCTCGGCCTCGTGATCATCGACGAGCAGCACAAGTTTGGCGTCGCGCAGCGCGAGCGGCTCGTGCGCAAGGGCGCGTATCCCCACCTGCTGGTGATGACCGCCACGCCCATCCCGCGCACGCTCGGCCTCACCGTCTATGGCGACCTCGATCTCTCGGTGATCGACGAGCTGCCCAAGGGCCGCGGCCACGTGCGGACCTTCGTGCGTACACCCGACGTGCTGCCCAAGGTCTGGCAATTCGTCCGCGAGAAACTCGCCGCCGGCCGCCAGGCCTTCGTCGTTTATCCGCGCGTCGAGGATGACGACGCCGGCGAGGTGAAGGCCGTCATGCGCGAGTGGGAACGCCTGCGCGCCCAACTCGCCCCCTTCCAGGTCGGCCTGCTCCACGGCCGGCTGGCCGCCGACGAAAAGGACGCCGTCATGGGCGCCTTCGCGGCGAAACAACTCCACGTCCTCCTCGCCACCTCGATCATCGAGGTCGGCATCGACGTGCCCAATGCGACCGTGATGCTGGTCGAGAACGCCGAGCAGTTCGGCCTCGCGCAACTCCACCAGCTTCGCGGGCGCATCGGGCGCGGCGCGCACGAGTCCTTCTGCATCCTCGTCGCCTCGGCGCGGCTCAAGACCGGCGAGGCCCGACAACGCCTCCAGATCCTCGCGCAGACCAGCGACGGCTTCCGCATCGCCGAGGAGGATTTGAAACTGCGCGGCCCCGGCGATCTGCTGGGTCAGGCTCAAAGCGGCCTGCCCCCGCTGCGTTTCGGCAATCTGCTCGAAGACTTCCCGCTCATCACGCGGGCCAAGGCGCTCGCCGCCGAAGTGTTGGCCAAGCAATGAACTGTAGGAGCCGACGTGAGGTTCAACGTCGGTCAATCTCGAAATACATTCTCTGGCGCGCACGGCCGGCCAGATCGCGCGCGCTCCCGCCAAAGGTGCGCGCATTTCGGGCGCGGTGCTGACACGCCGGCCAAAACCGCGCGCACCGCGGCGCGGACTGCTGGCACTCGGGCGGGAACTGCGGGCAGGAATTGCGGAAGTGCGCGCACTCCGGCGAAAACTGCTTACAAATCCGTCCCGATGCCAGCACTCCGGGCAAAAGTGCGCGCGTTTCACCGAAACCTGCTGGCACTCGCGGCGGGAATGCTCGCACCCCCGGCCAGGATGCTGACACCTTGCGCGCAAACGCACGCACTCGGGCAAAAAACGCTTACATTTTCCGAAAAAGTGTAAGCGTTTCACTGGGAGATTGCGTGGATTTGGCTTAAAACACGGGCTTTTGCCCGTCGCGCGGTGCTGCTGGTCAAAAAGCGCCAGACAGGAGCGCTGACGGGCTGCGAAAGGGACGTTGGCGGAAGTTCCGTTGACCGCCAGCCACGGATTTCCCTACGCTGCGCCCCTGCCACGGAAGAACGTGACGCCAAAGGCAGGGCACCGCGCCCTACCAAGAAATCCACGCCGCTCAGCACGCCGTTGAAAAAATGGGGAGTGCCCCTTCACTGCCACCCCCGTCAGACTCGACAACCCACACCCCTTTGGTATTCTGCCCTCACAGAGATGATTTATTTGGCATCACGTTTGGCAATCATCGCCCTCCTGAGCGCATCTCCGGCCTTTCCACAATCGTATTTTCTGCCGGTCGTCGACGGCAACATCTTCGCTTGTGAGTATGTCGTATCGGATAATGTACTCGCCGTGAGTCAGGCTACCGCCGCCGTTCTGGAGTTTGCGAACTTCAAGTCCAAACCGTTCAACTCGATCCGGCTCTCGCTAAATCCATACGCCCTCCCGCTTTTCACCCATTCTATTTCTGTATTCGGCTACGATGGAGCCGATGGAATCATAACCGCCAATGACTGCTTGCCCGGAAAATACCTCGGCACCTGGACGCTCGCCCCAGACCTCGACTTCGGCGACGATGCGTTTTTCGACGTCACAGACTTCGTACATTCGCTCAAGTCGGACTTCTTCGGCTTCCGGCTGACAACCGATGGTGGCAGCGCTGTTTTCTCTTCCTCGGAAATCAACTACGGCACACCTCCACACCTTGTTGCGACTCACTGGCCGGAACGCGCACGTCGCTCCGGCATGCCTCGCGCCAGGTAGTTCCTTCACAAGCACGTCCGCTTCCGCGCCGCACGAATGTCCTCCGGCACACGGACGCGGATTCATCCCGAAGGGATACCATCCTTCAGCCCAGGGTTGCGAGGAACGAGCTACCCTGGGTCACGCGATCAAAAAATTCCAACCCCAACGGGGTTGCATCGCCGTTTCGCGTGCATGGGTTCAACCCCTTCAGGGTTGATTTCAATTTGCGATTCGCCACCCAGCGTAGCCGCTCCGTTGTCGCGGCAACGCTGGGCTGAATGACGCAATCCCTTCGGGATAGGCGCACGGTTCGTCTTTTGACATCGGTTCCACCCTCTTCTAGCCTGCGCGCCGCATGAATGTCCTCCGGCACACGGACGCGGATTTCGCGGCGCGGCTCGATCAACTGGCCGCGGCGTCGAGCCTGTTTGATCCGGTCATCGAGCAGCGCGCGCGCGCCATCATCGACGCGGTGCGCGCGCGGGGCGATGCGGCGTTGCTGGAGTTCACGGAGCGCTTCGATGGCGCGACGCTCACCGCGGAGCAACTGCCGGTGTCGCCAGCGGAACTGTTCGGCGCGGCGGTGCAGGTGGATGAAACGTTGCGCGCCGCGGTGGCCGAGGCGTCGAAGAACATCGCCGCCTTCAGCCGCAAGTCGCGGCGCAAAGGCTGGCGCATGAAGAACAGCCACGGCGCGTGGGTGGGGGAGAAGTTCGATCCCTTCCAGCGCGTGGGCCTCTACGTGCCCGGCGGCACCGCGCCGCTGGTCTCGACGGCGTTGATGACGGTGACGCTGGCGCGCGTGGCGGGCTGTCCGGAGATCGTGGTGTGCACGCCGCCGGGCCGCGACGGTGCGATCAACGCGGCGCTGCTCTACGCGTTGCGCGCGGCGGGCGCGACGGAGATTTACCGGCTGGGCGGCGCGCAGGCGATCGCGGCGATGGCGCTGGGCACGGCAACGGTGCGGCGCGTGCAGAAAATATTCGGGCCGGGCAACGCGTACGTGGTCGCGGCCAAGCGGCTGTTGTTCGGCGCGGTGGCGATTGATCTGTTGCCGGGGCCGAGCGAGGTGCTGGTGCTGGCGGATGATTCCGCGAACGCGAAGTTCATCGCCGCCGATCTGCTCGCGCAGGCGGAACACGGCTCCGGCCACGAGCGCGTGTGGCTCGTTACGCAATCGGTGCGAGTGCTCAAGGCGGTGGAGAAGGAAATCGAGCGGCAGGTGCCGTCGCTCTCGCGGCGCGAGTACATCGAGCGCGCGCTGGCGAACAACGGCTGGCTCATCCAGGTGAAATCGCTCGCGGATGGCATCGCGCTGACGAACCGCCTCGCGCCCGAGCATTGCGAAGTGATGACGCGCAATGCGGACAAGGTCTCGGCGCAGATCACGACCGCGGGAGCCATCTTCCAAGGCGGCTATTCACCGACGGTGCTGGGTGATTACGTGGCCGGCCCGAGCCACACGCTGCCAACGGGCGGGGCAGGGGCGTCCTTTGCCGGGCTGACCGTGGATCAATTCCAGCGCCGCACGAGCGTGGTGCGTTATGACAAGGCGGCGTTGAAGAAGGCGTTGGGCGCGGTGAAGCAGTTCGCGGCGATGGAAGGGTTGGACGCGCACGGACGGTCGGCGGAAGTGCGTTCTGGCCGGCAGTAGCTGACTGCAGGACTCGACATTTTCAGGCTGGTTGCCCAAAAGTGTCGCCGATGTTACCGCGAAAAGCCGAGTCGATGATCCGTCCGCTGGTGCGAAAACTCCATGCCTACGTCCCCGGCGAGCAGCCGAAGATCAAGGGGCTGGTCAAACTCAACACGAACGAAAACCCGTATCCGCCGTCGCCGAAAGTCCTGGCGGCAATCAAGGCGGCAACGGATGAGCGGTTGCGGCTGTACCCGAACCCGACAGCGCAGGCGTTGCGCGAGAGGCTGGCGAAGTTTCACGGCTGCCGCCCGGAGAACATCATTGTCGGCAACGGCTCGGATGAGCTGCTGGCGATGGCGGTGCGGGCGTTCGTGGAACCGCGGCAACACGCGGAGTGGAGGCCGCATTCCTCCACGACGGTCCAGTATTTCGTGCCCAGTTATTCGCTTTACCCCGTGCTCGCGGACATTCATGGAGCGGCCCGGAGCGAGGTGCCGTTGCGCGCGGATTTCAGTCTGCCGCCGCTCAGGGAATTGCGGCGCGAGGCATTGTGGGACCCGAACGCGGCGCTCACTTTCATCACGACGCCCAATGCGCCGAGTGGGCACGGCCATACGGCGAAGGAACTCGGAGAGATCTGCGCCGCGCATCGTGGCGTGGTGGTGCTCGATGAAGCTTACGTGGACTTCGCGCGGGAGAACGCGCTGAAGCTCGCGCTCAAGCATCCCCATGTGCTGATCGCGCGCACGTTCTCGAAGGCGTACTCGCTGTGCTTTCAGCGCGTCGGGTACGTCATCGGGCACCGCGATTTAATCGCCGCGCTCGACACGATTCGCGACAGCTACAACGTCAACGGCCTGGGACAGGTCGCCGCGCTGGCGACCCTGCGCGACC
>DATDFH010000413.1:0-2748 GCA_036522715.1 Verrucomicrobiia bacterium | reverse complement strand
GTCGTGGCGTTGCCGCCCTTGCCGTGGCTTATCAACACGAGCGGGAACGGCCCGCTGCCGGCGGGCTTGAGAAAAATCCCCGTGACCTCTCCGTCCGGCGCACTGTAGGTGAAGTTGTTCCCGTTGGTGCTGAAGCCGGGCAGTGTCTGCGCCCACGCGCGCGCCGAAAGCAGGACGCACAGGAAGACAATTGAAAAAAGTGTGCGGCGCGTCGTCATCAGGCTTCCGGCTTTGCCATTTGAGTTTTCAAGATGCCACGCTTCACCAAGCTGTGTGTGATTCGTGGCGCCCTTTTCTTGCGCCTGTCGCCGGACATCGGCAGGCCGACGTAGTTTTCCGCCAGCGTCTTCGCGGCGGCGGGGGAACTGGTGACGTATTCGAGCTGCGAGAGTTGAAGGCGCTGATGGAAGGCGTCGCCGTCGGGAAAGTGGTGGAGCATCGAAGTCATCCACCAGGAGAAATGCTCCGCACGCCAGACGCGGCGCAGCGCCGTTTCGGAATACTGCGCGAGAAGTTCCTTGCGGTTACGTTTGAAAAAATCAGCGAGCGCCCGCGACAACACCCGCGCGTCGGCGACGGCGAGGTTCATCCCCTTCGCGCCCGTGGGCGGGACGATGTGCGCGGCGTCGCCCGCGAGGAACAGCCGGCCGTGCTGCATCGGCTCGGTCACGAAGCTCCTCATACAGACGATGTTTTTCTGGAGGATGCGACCCTCGGCGAGCCGCCAGCCTTCGACGTTCTCCAGCCGCGCGTGGAGTTCCTCCCAGATGCGAGCGTCGGGCCAGTTCTTCACGTCATCCTTGGGGTCGCACTGAAAATAGAGCCGTTGCAGCGACGGTGTGCGCGTGCTCACCAATGCGAAGCCGCGCTCATGGTGGGTGTAAATGAGTTCGTCCGAGGACTGCGGCGCCTCCGTGAGAATCCCGAACCAGCCGAACGGATACACATGCACGAATTCCTTCCGCTCGCCGGCGGGAATCGCCTGACGCGAGACGCCGTGGAAGCCGTCGCAGCCCGCGATGAAATCGCACGCCAGTTCGCACGGTTCGCCGCCGTGCATGAACGTAACCCTCGGCTTCTTCGTGTCGAGGTCGTGCAGGGTCGCGTCCTTCGCCTCAAAAAAGATTTGTCCGGCAGCGCCCAGCCGCGCGGCGACGAGGTCCTTGATAACCTCGTGCTGCGCATAGACGGTGATGGAACGCCCGCCGGTCAGTTCCGTGAAGTTGACGTGGTGCGTGCGCCCGTTGAAGCGAAGGTAAATGCCGTGATGCACGAATCCCTCACGCTTGAGGCGCGCGCCGACGCCGGCCTCGACGAGCAAATCCACGGTGCCCTGTTCCAGCACGCCCGCGCGGACGGTGGACTCGATTTCCTCACGTCGCCTCGACTCCAGCACCACGGACTCGATGCCTTCGAGATGCAACAGGTGCGAGAGCAGCAGTCCCGCCGGCCCTGCGCCGATGATGCCAACTTGAGTTCGGATTCGCATGATGGTCAAAAAATTGTCTGTGAGTTGCGGCTCGGTCAGCGTTTCCCTTCCAGCGCCGCCGCGCCGCGTTGCAGTGCCGCTTCCCACGCGGGATCAAACGTCGCCATGCCGCGCGTGCCTTTGAGCACGTCCTCGGGATACACGTTGAGGTAGCGGCACTGCATCGCCTCGGCGGACTTCACGTAGTCGAGCAGCGTGCTCGTGTCCGGCTCGTCCTTCGCGCCGGGCACGGGTGGTTTGCCCCAGCGCTTCATCAGCGTGTTCAACGTGTCGCCCGTGGCGTCCACCATTTCAAAAAAGAGGCGCGTCTCCTTCGCCCAGCCGAGAAAGGCGTCGCCGCGCTTCGTGCCAGGACGCGGATTGGTGGGCGAAAGTCCGTTCTGCCCGACGTAGAATCCGCGCGCGACGCAATACTCGCTGACCTCCGCAAACCGGTCGCCGCTCATGCCTGCGACGTTGAGCGTGACCAGCAGCGGCGCGCGGCGGAAAATTGCGGCGCTCGCGTCAATGGATTCCTTCACGGTCGCGAGCCACAGTTCGTCGCTGTAAGTGCGGCCGTCGCTCGCGGGCACGCGGGCGTATTCCTCCTTGAACTGCGGCCGCCACGCGTTGAACACGCGGAAGCGATACGGGTTCGTCTCCGCACCGGGCGTCACGTCAACGAACAGCAGCCGCTCGTCGGCATCGAACTTCCGCGCGACTTCCTCCATGAATCGGCGCGCGTGGCGTTTGTAAATCGGATCCCAGAACAGCGGAATCTCCGTGCCGTTGAGTTCGTAAGTCGCGTGCTTTGCGCCGGCGTCCCAGACCCATTGCGGCGTCGGCGTGCGTGACGCGGGATGCGGCCAGTTGCCGCTCGAACACCACATGATGCGCAGCGCAAATTTCTTCCCCGCCTTCAGCCACGGCTCCAGCCGGCGGTCCCACTCGCGCCAGTCGAACTCGCCCGGCTTTTTCTCAATCTCCGACCAGTAGAGTTGGAACAGCGGGCCGAGAATGTGCGGATTGTTCACGGCTCCGGTGTTGTCGCGAAAAGTGTAGCCCTCATAGAACAGCAGTCCGCCGACAGGTTCGCGTGTCGCCCGCGCGCCCGTGTTCGCGGAAAAGGAAACCGAGACTGCGAGCGGGTCGCCGGGCAGTCCGTCGTAGCGCACGGTCACGGTCTGCCCGGCCTTGGGCGGCTCCGGGCGCGCGAAGCTGCCGAGGCTGATGAGGTCGCCCGCCTTCAACTTCTCGCCGGTGGCGGCGAGGTCTTTCAC
>DATDFH010000412.1:0-5004 GCA_036522715.1 Verrucomicrobiia bacterium | reverse complement strand
AGGCGTGACCTCGCGTTGATCGAGGAGAAGGGCATCGAACGCGCCAAGCGCAAACGCGGAGATCTGCTCGCCTATGGCGAAGTCCACATCGAGCAAGGTCCCATCCTCGAAGCGAAGCGACTCGCCCTCGGCGTCGTCACGGGCATCGCCGGCCAAAGTCGCGTGCGAATCGAGTTCACCGGCCGCGCGGGACACGCGGGCACCACGCCGATGAAACTCCGCCATGACGCGCTGTGCGCCGCCGCCGAGTTCATCCTCGCCGTCGAACGTTGCGGCGTCACGGCGACCGTCGGACAAATCGCGGCGCAGCCGGGCGCGAGCAACGTCATCCCCGGCCGCGTCGTCCTCAGCCTGGATGCGCGACATCTGGTCGATGCTCGACGAGTCAACGCCGTGCGCGCGCTCCATCAGCGCGCTACAGCCATCGCGAAGAGGCGGGGGTTGAATCTCGCGTGGACGCCGTTGCAAGAGACATCGAGCGTCGCTTGTGATCGCCAGTTGTCTGCACTCCTTCGCGCCGCAGTCGCGAATCATCAGCCGCGCGTCCTCCCTTTTTCCAGCGGCGCGGGCCACGACGTTTCGGCGCTCGCGGCGATCTGTCCTGTGGCGATGCTGTTCGTCCGCTGCATGGGCGGCATCAGCCACCACCCCGCCGAGTCCGTGAAGGCCGGCGACGTGGCGAAGGCCATGGCTGCGCTGCGCGACTTCATCCTTCTGGTTGCGAAACAACATGCCTGACTTCGACCTGCTCATTCGCGGCGCAACGAATCAGCCGTTCGTCGCCGTTGCTGACGGAAAGTTCGCTGGCTTCACGGACGGCCCGGCGCGCGAGGTGATCGACGCGACCGGCCTGCTTGTGTTCCCCGGCGTGATCGACGCGCACGTCCACTTCAACGAGCCGGGCCGCGCTGATTGGGAAGGTTTCGCCACCGGCTCGCGCGCGTGCGCCGCTGGCGGCACGACGACGTTCTTCGACATGCCGCTCAATGCGCATCCGCCCACGTGCGACGCCGCGAGCTTCGACCTCAAACTCACCGCGGCTCAGTCGCAGTCCTTCGTGGACTTTGCGCTATGGGGTGGCCTCGTGCCGGGGAACATTGATCAACTGGAGGCGCTCCGTGAGCGTGGCGTCATTGGCTTCAAAGCTTTCATGGCGGACAGCGGCATCGAGGATTTTCCAAAAGTAGATTTGCCCAGCCTCAAGGCCGGCATGAAGCGCGCCGCCGAACTCGGCCTGCCCGTCGCGGTTCACGCGGAGATCGATCACCCCGAACTCAGGCGCGGCTCGACCGTGCGCGACTACCTCGCGGCGCGGCCAATCAAGATCGAATTGGAGGCCATCAAGGCGGCACTCGAGCTGGCCGGCGAAACCCGCTGCAAGCTCCACGTCGTTCACGTCAGCACCGCGCAGGGCGTCGGGTTGATCTCCAGCGCGCGAATGCGCGGC
Source organism: Verrucomicrobiia bacterium (assembly GCA_036522715.1). Classification (GTDB taxonomy): domain Bacteria; phylum Verrucomicrobiota; class Verrucomicrobiia; order Limisphaerales; family JACQFS01; genus DATDFH01. Next base: position 3,557 of record DATDFH010000412.1, on the reverse strand, counting down.
GTGGACGTGACGTGCGAAACCTGCCCGCACTATCTCACGTTGAGTTCGCACGACATGATCAAGCTGGGACCGATCGCCAAATGCGCGCCGCCCTTGCGCGGCGGAAGCGCGTGCGGTGCCCTGGTGGTGGCCATAATTACCGGCGAGATTCACACCGTCGGCTCGGATCATTCGCCCGCGCCGATGACGATGAAAACGGACGCCGACTTCTACAAAGTTTGGGGCGGCATTTCCGGCTGCCAGCATCTCCTCGCACTGCTGTTCAGTTCCTACTTCGACAAGACGCTCATCCCGAAAGTCACCGCCGCCAATGTCGCCGACCGGTTTGGCCTCGTCACGCGCAAAGGCCGGCTCGCCGCTGGCCTCGATGCCGACTTCGTCCTCTTCGACCCGAAGCCTTTCCAAACGGTCACGGCCGAGTCGCTTCACTATCGGCATCGCCATAGTCCCTACGTCGGCCGCTCTCTTAAGGGGCGCGTGGTCCGCACTGTTTTGAGGGGACAGACCGTCTTCGCCGATGGTAAACACTTGGGCGCGCCCAGCGGGCGCTTGCTCAAACCAATCCTATGACAAACTCCCGCCTCGGCCTCACCCGCAATGTCCTTCGCCGCAACTACGCCCTCATCACGCCCGACGGCCACGTGCCGAGCGTGCTGCCCGGTTGGACGAAGTGCACGCCACACGTGCTCATCTCGTCGGCGATGGGCGCTCGGCTGGTTCAACTGCTCGTCAATCTGGAGAACGGCGGACGCGGACACGGCGAAACCGATTCGGATGAGTGGTTTTTCTACGTCGTTTCCGGCCGCGGCATGTTGAACAAGAAATCCCTCACTGCGGGAGGCTTCGCCTACGTGCCGCCGGGCGCTCAATTCGATTTCGTCAGCAGCGCGAAGGGGACACAGCTACTCATCTTTCGCAAAACCTACGAACCCCTCGCCGATGTCGAACCGCCGCCTTTCCTCGTCGGCCACGAGCGAAACGTGCGAGAGACGCCCTTCCTCGGCGACCCGCGCGCGCGGCTCAAGACGCTCTTGCTCGACACACCCGGCGCCGACATGGCCGTGAACATTTTCACCTACGACCCCGGCGCGACGCTGCCGTTCGTCGAGACGCACATCATGGAGCACGGGATGCTTTTTCTCGATGGCTCCGGCGTTTACCGGCTCGGCGACGACTGGCATCCGGTGCAGGCCGGCGACGCGCTCTGGATCGCGCCGTTTTGCCCGCAATGGTTCATCGCCGCCGGGCCGGAGCGCGCGCGCTACATCTACTACAAGAACATCAACCGCAACCTGACATGAGCCGGCCCACGCTCACGCCGAACGACCTCCAGCCGATCATCGACGATCTGGGCGCGGCCAATCGCGCGTTTCTTCAGCGCTATCCCGGCGAGTCGAACCGCCGCCAGCCGGTGCACGTGGTTTATGGCGGCGCTCATTTGTTCAAGGCCGATTCGGCGCAGAAGCTCGGCGAGGTCGCGCGCCGCTCATTGCGCGAACACGCACCCGATGCGGCGACATTCGCGCAGGCGCTCGGCGTCAAGTGGGCACCAGACTTTGCGGAGAAGATTTACGCCCGCATCGACGCCAAGCTGCAACGCGAGCCCGTTGAGGATTTCCGGCTCGACTTCGAGGACGGCTACGGCAATCGCGAAGACAGTGAGGAGGACGGCCACGCCGCATCGAGCGCCGGCGAAGTCGCTGCTGGGCTGTCCGCGGGCACGCTGCCGCCGTTCCTCGGCATCCGTGTCAAGCCGTTCAACGAGGACCTGCGTGCGCGCGCGATGAGGACCTTCGACATCTTCATCACGTCGCTCCTCGCGCAGACCGGCGGAAAGTTGCCGCCGAATTTTGTCATCACGATCCCGAAGGTGCAGATCGCCGCGCATGTCACCGCCGCGGCGCGCGTCTGCGCCGCGTTGGAGCAGCGGCTGAAGCTCGCTCCCGGCGCGCTGCGACTCGAACTCATGGTCGAGACGCCGCAATCCATCATCGACCGCGTCGGCCGCTGTCCGCTGCTCGGTTTCATCGAAGCCGCCGAGGGCCGTTGCTCCAGCGTGCACTTCGGCGTTTTCGACTACACCGCGTCGTTTGGCATCACGGCGGCGTTTCAGGCGATGGGCCATCTTGCGTGCGACTTCGCGCGCACCGCGATGGTAGTCGCGCTCGCCGGCACTGGCGTCCATATCTCCGACGGCGCGACGAATATTCTGCCCGTCGGCCCGCATCGGGGCGAGAGCCTTACGCCCGTGCAACTGCGCGAGAACCGCGACGCCGTCCATGCCGCCTGGCGGCTCGCCTTCAATGACACGATCCACTCGCTGCGCAACGGCATCTATGAAGGCTGGGACCTCCATCCCGCTCAACTGGTCGTCCGCTACGCCGCGGTCTATTCGTTCTTTCTCGAAGGACTTGCCGCCGCGTCTGGCCGGCTCAAGACGTTTGTCGAGAAGGCTGCGCTGGCGTCGCTCTTCGGTGACGTGTTCGACGACGCGGCGACGGGTCAGGGCCTGTTGAACTTTTTCCTGCGCGGCATCGCCTGCGGAGCGATCACCGAGGACGAGGCGCTCGCCACCGGCCTGACGCTCGACGAAATCCGCTCGCGTTCCTTTTTGAAAATCCTCCAGGCGCGGCGAAAATAAATCCGATGACCCGCGGCGTGGAAAACAGCTTCAGCTTCACCCTGAACGGCGAGCGAGTGGAGGTGTGCGACGTTCCGCCGAACACGACCTTGCTCGACTGGCTGCGCCGTAACGGCCGCGTGGGCACCAAGTGCGGTTGCGCCGAGGGCGATTGCGGCGCATGCACTGTCGCGTTGCTCGACACCGACGCAGCGGGCCGGCCGGCGTGGCGCTCGCTCAACAGTTGCATCGCGCTGCTGCCGATGTTTGCCGGCCGCGAAGTGGTCACCGTCGAAGGCGTCGCACGTGGAGATGAATTGCATCCGGTGCAGGCGTGCATGATCAAGCATTACGGCTCGCAATGTGGCTATTGCACTCCGGGCTTCGTCATGTCGCTGTTTGAGGGCTATTACCGCGACGATTTGCACGAGCGCTGGCAGATCGCCGACCAGCTTTGCGGCAATCTCTGCCGGTGCACCGGTTACCGCTCCATCCGCGACGCCGCGCTGGAGGCGTTTGCTCAGCGAACCAAGGACGACGCCTTTGACGCAAAACTCACGAATGAAGCTCCCGCGCTTGCTCCGTTGCGCTACGAAACAGACGCTCAGAGTTTTTCCCGTCCGAACTCGCTTGCAGAGCTGCTCGCGTTGAAGCGCCAACATCCCGACGCGCGCCTTGTCGCCGGGGCCACGGAGATTGGCGTCGAGATCAACAAAAAGTTTCAGCGATTCCCCCGGCTCATTTCCACCGAGGCCGTCGCCGAACTGTCCGCGATCCGTTCGACATCGGAGGCCTGGCACATCGGCGCCGCCGCCACGCTCACGGCCATCGAGGAGGCATTGGCGGGCGAGTTCCCCTCGATCGACAAGATGCTGCGCGTGTTCGCGTCGCGGCAGATTCGCGATCGTGCCACGATGGGCGGCAATCTTGTCACCGC
>DATDFH010000411.1:0-20712 GCA_036522715.1 Verrucomicrobiia bacterium | reverse complement strand
GAGGAGGCTCACGAATCCAACAGCGAGAAGGGCCACGGACGCCTGACGTCGGCTGCTACACGGCGAGGATTTTGCGGGCGTTGTCATGCGAGAGGGCGGCGAGTTGGGCGGGGGTGAGGTCGGACTCCTGAAGTTTCAGCTTCGCGGACTCGAAGTAGTAGAACGGAGCATGCGAGCCGAAACAGAGGCGGTCGGGCGGAATCTGTTTCAGCATCGTGCCGACGCCGGCGACGATTTCGAGCGTGGCGATTTCAAAACGCGCGCCGACGGCGGCGAGGTCGAGCACGGGCTTGCCGCGCAGCGTGCGGAAGGCGTTGAGCAATTGCACGCGGGCTTTTGGGAATTTCTTCAAGATGGCGGCCAGTGGCGCGGCGTCGGTGGACGGTGCCTTGGCGAGCGGGAGTTGCGTGCGGTCGTCCTCCATGCCGAGCGTGATCTGCACGAGCAGACTGCGCTCGGTGGCGGCGGTGAGTACGCGCTCGAACAACGGGTCGTCCAATTTGTAGCCGTGAAAATTCGGGTGCAGCCGGATGCCGGGCATCTTGTGCTGCTCGACGCACCGGCGGAGGTCTTCCTCCCAATCGGGCAGGGTGGGATTAAGCGCGCCGATGGGTATGAGGTTGCCTTTGCCGTGGCGGCGGCATTCGTCAGCGAGGCGGGAGTTGGCTGAGGAGATGTCTTTGTGCAGCAGGGCGTCGAAGGTTCCGGCCCACGCCTGCGTGACGCCTTGCTGGCGAAGCTTGGCAGTGAGCGACGGCGTGTCGTCGAACGGGCAGCGGCGGAAGGGCCAGCGGCTGAGGGAGACATTGGTGTCGATCAGAGCGCTGGACTTGGACTCAGCGGCGCCGGTTGGAATGGCGGCGGCGACTGCGGCGGTTGAAGCGACGAGGAATTGGCGGCGATTCAAATCGGCGGAGTTCATACCTTGATGCCCTTGGCTTTCAGGATCGGCGTCATCAGACGCTTAAGATTTTCGCCGAGAATGAGCTTCTTCGCCGCATCCGGAATGTTCGCGCCGAAAACTTTTGCGAGCTGCGAGGAGAAGCTGCGACCGCCAGCGTCGCTTCCGTAAATGACGCGCTCGGCGCCGAGTTCGCGCACGGCCATCTCGGTGTAGCCGGCCACGGGTTCGGAGCCGGCGAGATCGGAGTAGGCGTTTTTCAACCCGCGGATCGCGCGGATGCCCTGTTCCCAATCACCGCCGGTGTGGCCGCAGATCAGCGGCACGGATGGGTGGCGGCGCGCGAGTTCGGCGAAGTCGAAGGGCGTGGATTCGCCGGGCTTGTTGCCCGTGGCGTTGAACCACGTGTGCTGGAAGATGACGGCCTTCAACTCGGCGGCGCGTTTGATGATCGGGTCGAGTTCCGGCGCGGAGCAATGTTGGGCGACCCAAAGTTTCACGCCGACCATCGGGCCGTTGGCGACGCAACGATCGAGTTCGGCGAGCGACGCTTCGACATGTTTTGGGTTAAGGTAAACGAAACCGAAAGTGCGGTCGGGAAACGCGCGGACGGCTCGCAACGCTTCGTCGTTTTCCTGGCGCAACCGTTCGGGCGACGGATCGAGCGACCACGACATCCCCATGTAAACGCACAGCCGCTCGATGCCCATGCGGTCCGCGATGGCGATGAGTTGCGCCATGCGTTCCTCGGGTGTCTTGCCGTCGACGCCGGAAAGGTGGCAGTGGAGATCCCAGATCATGCGTGTGGCCGCAGTGTGGAGCACGGTGTGGCGTGCGGCAATCCTCTTCGTGGCTCACGGCCCGAGGTGCGCGTGTGGAGGTGCCGCCCTCAGGGCACGCGGCGCACGCGGAAATACTGCTTGGCGGGATTGGTGAGGTTCAGGTTGGTGAACGTCCCAATGACGTTGGTGAAGATGTAATCGGGAGGGGGAAACGAATTTGTATCGGCAGCCGGTTGGACGGGATTGCCGAGTCGCGCCCAGGTGGTGAAATTGGTCGTGGACTCCAGTTCGTAGAGATCGAAGGCGCGCGCCAGAAATGTGACGAAGTTTGTTCCGACATCCAGGATGCGAAGGTTCGACATCGGATCCGTCGGGTCCGTGCCGGCGAGAAATTCCTGGAGATTGGTGAAGCCGTCCTTGTCGAAGTCGTCATTGGGGCCGCGGTTTGGACCGGCACTGGGATCGTTGGTGCCAAAAGACCCGGTCATCCAGCCGTCGGGAAGCCCATCGCTGCCCCCGCCTGGCCTGCTGTCCGGCTGCATCGAAATGACATTGACCGTCTCCCAGGCCGAGGCGTTGGTGCCGTCGGAGAATCGCACGAAAGTCTGGTCCCAGGGCGCGTTGGTGCCGTTGGCAGGATCGCCAGGGAAGATGTAATACTTCGAAATAGCATCGAACGGAGTGAACTTCAGGTTGAGCCCGGTCAGATTGAAGAGGCCGTTGCTGGCATAGGGTTGGTAGATGGCGGCGGTCAGGGGCGCGTTCTGCAAATCGTAGCCGCGGAGCTGGATTTGATTCACGCCGGCATTGGTGGGCAGCTTGTTGGCCGAGGCGGTGACGATGTCCATGTACCTCGGGTACGTAAAGGGTGGCGTCTTGTTTGTGGGATAGAGCTGGCGGATGTCCGGTCCATCGATCACGCCGAGAGTGGCGCCGCGGTTGTCGCCGTGCGGCATCAGGTAATACATCATCGACTGGAAGAGCGGGCTGTTGGTGGCTTGCGCGCTCTGGGTGGAATGGGCCAGGCCCAGTGCGTGGCCGATTTCGTGGCAGAGCACCTCCTGGAAAACGGCGTTGGTCTGGAAGAACCGGTTGGTGCCCTCCAGCACCACAAACCCCGTAAAGGTGCGGCAAATCTCGTTCGTGCCGATCCTGCCGCCGGCGCCCCAGGCGCCTTGTGCGAACTCAGTGCTGGCCCAGTACCCGCCGCGGCCGAGCACGCCGTTGGTCGTGATGAAGTTGTACGCGTCGTGCACTTGAAGGCGCAGCCGGCCGTCGGTGCGCAGCGTGCCGTCGAGGTTGAAGATACTGCTGGCGGCGTTGCCAAAGTTGGACCAACCCTCGAACAGAAACTTCAGCCGGGTGACGCTGGTCCAGGCGTTCAGCGCGACTTGAACGTTGCTCAGGACCTGGTTGCTGGTCATGCCGTTCCACAGGAACTGGGCATCGACCACGTAGGGTATCGGTTCTCCACGGTCGGGGATCACAAATCGGCTGTTGTGGCCGTTGGTGTCCGCCAACAGGAGATTGGAGTACGTCAGCGAGGAGCCTGAGAGGGCGACGCCGCCGATGGGCCCGGTGGGCCGTTGGGCCGTGGTGGTCAGCAATGCCGCCTGATCGGTGATGTCCTCGCCCGGCGTGGCGTTCTGTGAGAGCACGCGCAGTTCATCGAGCAGGTGTTGGTGCTCGGGCATGAACTCCGTCCGGCGGGTTCCTGATACGAAATGTGAACCTGCGCGTTGAACCCGGACGGCTCCCGCGTCGCCATGCGAAGCAAACAACGTCCCATCGCCACGGCGCGCAAGGAAAAAGACCCGCTCGTCGCCCACCCGCAGAAACGGGCTGCGAGAGTCAGCCTGGGCGAGTTTGCCGACGTTTCCGCCGTGTTCGACGACCATCACTATCGCGGGACAAAAGCCCTTGAAGACTTCATCCACGGCGATCCACGCCTGCGTGTAGATTTCTCCCTCGGCGGGGTCGAAGCTCGATTGAACCTTGAGCACCGTGCCACGGAGCACCGCGGCGGAGCGGTCGAGATGTTCGGCCGTGGTGAAGGGGAGAATGGACAACGCCGCCGCGCTGAAAGCGGCCAGCATTCCCATGATCGCCGTGAGGAACCGGTACGAGCGTAACATGTCAACGCCAGCGTGGATCTGGCGGAGAGGGGGGGATTCGAACCCCCGATACGGCTTTTGACCGTATACCGGTTTAGCAAACCAGCGCCTTCAGCCACTCGGCCACCTCTCCACGAGGCGTGGAATACAATCAGCGAAGACGCTTCGCAGGCAAGTCAAAACTCGGCCGGTTCGGCCACCTTGAACACCGGAGGGAAGCCATTCGCACGGACGACAAGCCCCGCTATTGCCGCCGATTCAGGTCGCGGCGCAACAGCACCGACCACAAGGCCGCCAGAACCACGACGTCTACGGCAAGCACCACGATGGCGGCTGCGCGGCCCATGTGTTCGAACAATCCACTCGCCCACATCAGCACGCAGCCGCCAATCAGCGCGGCGGTGATCACCAGGAGCACGACGATGTTTGACTGTCGGCGCGGGTCGGGTTGCGGAGCGGGCGTGGGCATGATGTGATCAGGCGGCGGCTTTGAGGTCGCGCAGCAAAACGCTCATCCACGGGTAACGCTTGTTGGGGTCGCGTTCGAGGCATTTGAGGATGACCTTTTCCAGCGCGGGCGAGATGTTCGGGTTTTGCTGGCGCGGCGGCGTCAGCGTGAAGGTGCGGTCGAGCTGCTTGCGCAAGACCTCTTCGCCCGTTTCTCCGGCGAAGGGCCGCTTGCGCGTGAGCAGTTCGTAGGCAGCCACGCCGTAGGCGAAGATGTCGGCGCGGTGGTCGATTGGTTTGCGCAACAGTTGCTCCGGCGCCATGTAGGCGGGCGTGCCGGGATTCTTCCAGAATTTCTTCGGCTTCTCCGGCCGCGGCTGCGCGAGGTCGAAATCCACCAAGCGCAAATGGGCGTTGCGCGTGACCAGGATGTTCTCCGGCTTGAAGTCCAGATGCATGAAGCCGCTGTCGTGCACGTGTTCGAGCGCCAGCGCGCCGTCGATCAGGATTTGGAGCAGGTTGTCTTCGAGCAGCGGATCGGAGCGGAGGTAGAGCTGCTTGAGGTTTGAACTCTCGACGTATTCCATCAGCAGGTATGGCGTGCCGTCGATCTTGCCGTGCTCGTGGTAGCCGATGACGAAGTCGTGGTTGTGAATCTTGGAAAGGATTTCGCAGCCGCGGAAGAACCGCCGTTTGGCGAGGAAATTGTAGCGCAACCGGTCGTGCATCCGGCGCATCGCGACGGCCTCATGCTTCGCATTGGTCGTGAGCCAGATGTCCGCCATGCCGCCGCTGTTGATCAGCTCATGGAGGTAATACGGCCCGAACTGCCGGGTCTTCGCAGATGCGCCCGCGGGCGCGCCGGTGGGAGGATTCAACGCCATTTGTTTCTCGCGGCCACAGTTAACACGCCCGCGCCGCGCTGCCAAAGTTTTTCCGTCCGACAACGCGCTTGGCTTGCGCGGCCACGCCGCCTAGCTTCGCCGCGTGCGGTCGCTCCGGGTCATTCTCATCTATCTGGCGTTCGTGTTCCTGGGCGGCGCGCTGGTGGCGCCCTGGTTGTGGTTTCTCGTGCAGTGGCTGGCCGAAGCGACGCCGACGCTTGAGCCACTCTCGCGGCAACCGTTCTCCCGCTATGTGAGCCGATGTTTCCTCGTGCTTGCACTCGCGGGGCTGTGGCCGTTCCTGCGCGCCTTGGGAATCAAATCGTGGGCGGGTGTCGGCTTGAGCCGCGCACCGGGCCGGTGGCGTTGGCTCGCGATCGGATTCGCGGCGGGCTTTTTGTCGCTCGCACTGGTTGCCGGATTGAACCTCGCGGTGGGCGCGCGGCAATTGAACCTCGACCACACCGCCGCCGTGGTACTGGGAAATTTCCTCGCTGCGGCCCTCGCCGCGGTGGTCGTGGCGGTCCTGGAGGAACTGCTCTTCCGCGGCGCGTTGTTCGGCACGCTGCGGCGGGACAATCCGCTCGCAGTGGCGGTCCTGGCAAGCAGCGGGCTTTACGCGCTGTTGCACTTTTTTCAACGCCCCGCGCCGCCGGCGGAAGTCAACTGGCTCACCGGCCTGGCGTTGCTTCCGGAAATGCTTCGCGGCTTCGTGGACGCGCAGCAACTTGTCCCTGGCTTCTTCAACCTCACGCTGGCCGGTGCAATTCTCGCCATGGCATTTCACCGGACGGGCAGTCTGTTTCTCTCAATCGGCCTGCACGCCGGCTGGATTTTCTGGCTCAAGTCGTATGGCTTCCTCACGCGGGACGTGCCCGGCGCGACCGTGGGATTTTGGGGCACGGGCAAATTGATTGACGGCTGGCTTGCGCTCGTGGCGCTCGCGGTTGTTTCGGCTGTCGTGTGGCGGGCGACGGTCCCGGCGAAGAACTCTGCCTCTACGCCATGAACCCGCGGCTCAAGGAGTGGACCGACGCCGTCCTCGGCTTCTTCTATCCCGACAACTGCCAGCTTTGCCGGCGTGAGCGCGCGACATCGGACGAGGGCTACGTTTGCGCCCAGTGCTGGCACGGCGTCCGTTTCGTGCGCCCGCCTTTCTGCGACCGCTGCGGCCTGCCGTTCGCGGGCGAGATCACGACGAAGTTCGAATGCAGCAACTGCCGCGAGATGGATTTGCACTTCGAGTCCGCGCGCGCGGCCGTCATCGCCAATGCGCTTACGCTCGACGTGATTCACCGCTACAAATACGGCCGCGCCCTGTGGTTCGAGCCATTTCTCGCTGACCTGCTGTGCCGCGAAGCCGCCCCCGTCCTGCGCGGCGGCGAATGGGATTTGATCGTCCCCGTGCCGCTGCATCCGCTCAAACAACGCGAGCGCGAATTCAACCAGGCCGCCCGCCTCGGTGACCGGCTCAGCCGCCGCACTGGCATTCCGCTGAACACTTCGTTGCTTTCGCGCCGCCTGAACACACGCACGCAAACGCAACTCACCCGCGCCGAGCGCGCTGCCAACATGCGCGCCGCCTTCGCCACGCGGCCCGGCGTTGCCTTGCGCGGCGAGCGGATTGTGCTCGTCGATGACGTGCTCACCACCGGCGCGACGACCAGCGCTTGCGCGCGGGTGCTGGTCCAGGCCGGCGCGGGAAAAGTTTCCGTCTGGACCCTCGCGCGCGGCGTCTGACACACCAAAGGTCGAACTTGAAACTTTCAACCTGACACCCGAAACTTCCTTCCCATGGCAACGACCAACTTCACCAAGAAGGCCCTGACGCTCGAGCCGACGGACAAACCTGTGTCGCCCGCTGTCACGCCTCCGCCCGTGCCGGCGGAGGGCACCTCGACGCTCCCCAAGAAGCCTAGGATCAGTTCGGGCCGGTCGCGCAAAAAGGAAATTCCCGAGGGCCTTTGGAACAAGTGCCCCAAATGCGCGCAAATGGTCTATGACAAGGAACTCGACGAGAACGCCAAGGTCTGTCCGCAGTGCGACTACCATTTCCAGATCGGCTCCCGCGAACGCATCCACGCGCTGGTCGAGACTTGCTCCTTCGAGGAGATGGACGCGCAGATGGAAAGTGTGGATGCGCTCAAGTTCACCGGCGTCGCCTCCTACAGTTCCAAACTCGAAGCCTACAAGAAATCCACCAGCCTCAAGGACGCGGTCGTCACCGGCATCGGCAAGATCGGCCCGCACAAGATCGGCCTCGGCGTGATGGACTTCAGTTTCCTCGGCGGCTCGATGGGCGTGGTCGTCGGCGAGAAGCTCACCCGTCTGATCGAGGCCTCCACCGAGCGCGCGGTGCCGGTCATCATCGTGTCGTCGAGCGGCGGCGCGCGCATGTATGAAGGGATGTTCAGCCTCATGCAGATGGCCAAGACCAGCGCCGCGCTCGCCTACCACGCGAAGGCCCGGCTCCCTTACATCAGCGTGCTCACGCATCCGACCACCGCCGGCGTAATGGCCAGTTACGCCAGCCTCGGCGACCTGATCATCGCCGAACCGGGCGCGATGATCGGCTTCGCCGGCCCGCGCGTGATCAAGGACACCACTCAGGCCGAGTTGCCGCCTGGCTTTCAGACCGCGGAGTTCCTTGTCGAGCACGGCCTCATCGATGCCATCGTCCCGCGCAAGGAAATGAAGGATCGTTTGATCTACTACCTCGACTTCCTCACTGAGGGACAGCGCCAGGTCGCGTCCATCGGGTGATCGGACTGCTTGGGCGGCTTTCGTTCCCTGAATTCTGCTTGTCCCGCTGGCGTCAGCGGAATACTTAAGAACAACCCATGAGACTCGTTGCATCGTCTTGCGTCCTCGTTGTGCTGGCGTTCACCGGTTGCGCGACGACGAACAGCCGCACCGTCAAGCTCTTCAACGGCCGCGACCTCACGGGCTGGTACACCTACACCACGACGACGAAGTACGAGAACCCCGGCATCTTCACCGTCGTGGACGGCATGTTGCGCGTGTCCGGCGGCAGCGGCACCAACGGCTACTTCGGCGGCGCCGTCACCAAGGAGTCCTTCGCCAACTACAAGCTCACCTTCGACTACAAGTGGGGCGGCCCGACCTATGGCACGCGCCACGGCAAGTCCCGCGACAGCGGCGTGCTTCTCCATTGTGTCGGCCCCAACGAACCCGGCCCGTGGATGACCTCCTACGAATTTCAGATCATCGAGGGCGGCACCGGCGACATCCTCGTCGTCAACGTCACCAAGAAGGACGACGAAGGCAAACCCGTCACCCTCAAGCTCACCTCCGAAGGTTTTCTGGACGCCAAGCAGAAGTATTTCAAACCCGGCGGCGAGAAGCTGGAGTTCACCGACACCGGCCGCTTGAACTGGTGGGGCCGCGACCCCGCTTGGAAAGACGTGCTGGGAGTCCGCGGCCCGAAAGATGTCGAGAGCCCCTTTGGCGAATGGACTCATTGCGAGATCATCGCCAAAGCCGACGAGATCACCTACTTCGTCAACGGCAAGCTCGTGAACCACGCCCGCGGCCTGACTGTCACCCGGGGCAAACTCCTCTTCCAGACCGAGGGCGCCGAAATCTGGTATCGCAACATCGAATTGACTCCGTTAAACTGAACTCGAATTTATGAAACTCACTCCATTCCTCACACTGCTCATTGCGGGCGGCGTGTTCACACCCGCGTTCGCCAAGGTGGACTTCGTCAAGGAAGTCCTGCCGATCCTCCAGAAGAATTGCTTTGAGTGCCACGGCGCCGAGAAGCAGAAGGGCAAGCTGCGCCTGGACTCGAAGGAGGCCGCGCTCAAGGGCGGCGAGAACGGCACCGCCTTCATCGCCGGCAAGAGCACCGAGAGTCCGCTCTACAAGCGCACGACGCTTCCTCGAAACGATGACGACGCGATGCCGCCCAAGGGCGACGGTCTCACCAAGGCGCAGCAGGACATCCTGAAGGCGTGGATCGACGAGGGCGCGGACTGGCCCGCGATCGCGATCACGGCGGCGGAGAAGGTTGATCCCGCGAAGGTCGCCGGGCCGAAGCCCAGCGCGGCGGAGTTGAAGGCGGTCGCCGAACTCGCCAAGGCCGGCGTCAACGCGCGCCAGGTCGCCAACGGGGTCAACTGGCGATACGCGAATTTCCGCGTCGCCGGCTCGAAGTTCGACGCGAAGACGTTCGCAGCGCTCAAGGACATCCAGAATCTCCAGGAGTTGAATCTCTCGGGCGTGCAGCTCAAGGACAGCGACCTCGCAAACATCGCCGGGCTGAAGAATCTGGAGCGGCTGAATCTTTCCGGCAGCAGCGTCAGCGATGCGGGTCTGGTCCACTTGAAGAATCTCACGAGCCTCGTGTCGCTGAATCTCTTCAGCACGAAAGTCACCGACGCGGGCCTCAAGAGCCTGACTGGCTTGAAGAATCTCAAGACCATTTATCTCTTCGAGACCAAGGCAACCGACGCCGGCATGGCTGCCTTGCAAAAGGCGCTGCCGAATGCGCGCATCGACCGTGGTTGGGATTTGAAGGAGCTGGCCAAGATCGACGCCGCAGCGAAGGAGGCGCAGAAGAAAGCCGAAGACGCAAAGGCCGCCGAGAAGAAAGACGACACCAAGAAAGACGACGCGAAAAAGCCCGCCAAGACCAAGGCCAAGAAGAAGGATGCAAAGGCCGACGAGAAGAAGGACGACAAGAAGAACAACTGAGGTTCGACTTCGATTTCACGCAGGCCGCCGCGCTCCGGCGGCCTGTTTCATTTCGATGCGTAACGAACAACTTCCGGCAACGTCACTGCCGACATGAATCGAATCGTTTCGCCCAGCGTCGCGCTCGCACTCGGCCTCGCGCTCAACGCGCCCGCCTCAAACAGGCCCGCGTACGCGCCGCCGAAACCTTCCGCGGGCGTCGAGGCACTCAAGCTCGACTGGCACGATGCGAAACGGGACCGCGCCGTGCCGGTGAAGATTTATTTCCCGAAGGACGGCGCGGGCGCGTTGCCCATCGTGATCTTCTCGCACGGCCTCGGCGGGTCGCGCGACGGCTACGAATTTCTCGGCCGGCATTGGGCGGGGTGCGGCTACGCGTCGGTGCATCTCCAGCACATTGGCAGCGACAGCGCGGTGTGGCGCGACGCCGGGGCGGGTGAGGGCGGCAAGGCGCTCCAGAAATCCGGCGCGAACCTTGCCAACTCGATCAACCGCCCACTCGACGTGCGCCTCGCCATCGACGAGTTGATCCGGCTCAATGACGACGCGAAATCGCCGCTCAAGGGCCGGCTCGATGCGAAGCGCATCGGCATGGCGGGGCATTCGTTCGGCGGCTACACCACGCTGGCCGTGGCGGGGCAGACCTTTCCGCTCTTGGCCGGGGAGACCAAGCTGGACGATCCGCGCGTGAAGGCCGCCACCCAGATGAGCGCGCCCGCGTTCAACCTGCGCGCGCAACTCGACAAGTCCTACGGCTCGATCACCATTCCCGTGATGCACATGACGGGCACAAAGGATTTCGTGCCGCTGTTCCCGCAGACGACCGTCGAGGACCGCCGGATTCCGTACGATCACATGAACAATGCCGAGACGTGCTTTGTGAATTTCATCGACGGCGACCACATGATCTTCGCCGGCGCGCCGCGCCTGCGCGAAGACGAGCAGGCGAAGGATAGAACCTTTCAGAGCCTCATCTGCGCCGGCACGACGGCGTTTTGGGACGCTTACCTCAAAGGCAACGCTGCCGCGAAGTCATGGTTGCTCGACGGCGGCTACGCGAAGCTGCTCGGCGACCTGGCGAAGTTCGAGCACAAGCGCCCCGCTGCGACGAAGTGAGTCCAACGGATTGGCCTGGCCCGCAAGACGCCGGCAAAGTGCGGCTTGCCACGGGCGAGGCTTGCTCGTAACCATTGCGCCCATCGCTATGAAAAATCTCCTGTTGCTCCTTTGTCTCGCGCTGCTCGCCACGCTCAACGCGCCGGCCGCCGACGCCAAAAAGAAATCCGAACCCCATCCGCCGAGCGTCGGTTACACCGACACGCCGATGCTTCCGGGCGGCAAGTGGCACGTACACGATCCCGACCGCCCGCAGCCGCGGGTCGTCACTCCCGCAACGGAAGCCGGTCAGCCGCCCAGCGATGCCGTCGTGCTTTTCGATGGCAAGGACCTGTCGAAGTGGCGGCACGCGAAAGGCGACGACGCGAAGTGGAAAGTCGAGAACGGTTACGTCGAATGCGTGGCGAAGACCGGCGACATTTTCACGAAGGAGGAGTTCGGCGATTGCCAGTTGCACATCGAGTTCGCGACGCCGAATCCGCCCAGTGGCGACAGCCAGGGTCGCGGCAACTCCGGCGTGTTCCTGCTCGGCCTTTACGAGTTCCAGGTGCTCGACAGCTACAACAACCGCACCTACGCCGACGGCACCGCTGGCGCGCTCTATGGCCAGGTGCCGCCGCTGGTAAATCCCGCGCGGCCGCCGGGGGAATGGCAATCGTATGATATCATCTTCACCGCGCCGCGCTTCGACGCGAACGGCAAGGTGACGCAGCCCGCGATCGTCACGGCGCTTCGCAACGGCGTACTCGTGCAGGACCACGCGGCCTACCTCGGCCCGTCCGGCCATCGTAACCTCGCCAACTACGACAAGACCACGGTCATCAAAGGCCCGATCAAATTGCAGGATCACGGGAACCCGATGCGCTTCCGCAACATCTGGATTCGCGCTTTGCCCGCATCGGATCGGAACTGACCGGCGGAGAAATTCTTTTGCGAACGGCGCGCGGCGTGGGCTGCGCGCCGTTCCCTTTTCAAAACTTTCACCGGAATTTCTGCTTGTCCCGGCCATCGCCGCCGCGTAGGAGAAAGCCATGGCCCAACATCATTCGCCCATCGTCCTTGCCACCGGCATCAACCGCCGCCGCTTCATCTACACCACCGCGCTCGGCTTGAGCGCCGCCGCCCTGCGCGCGCACGCCGCGAGCAAACCGCGCCTTGTCTCGCCCAACAGCAAGGTCAACCTTGCGGCCATCGCCGCGGGCGGCAAAGGCGGCGTGGACATCGCGGGCCTTCACGACGGCGGTGCGAACAACGTCGTCGCGCTCTGCGACGTGGACAAGAACACGCTCGACGCCGCGTTGCAGAAATATCCCGGCGCGAAGGTTTATCAGGATTACCGCGTGATGCTGGAGAATGAGAAGGACATTGACGCCGTGAACGTCAGCACGCCGGACCATCATCATTATCCCGCGACGATGCTCGCGATGCAGCGCGGCATCGCGGTCTATACGCAGAAGCCGCTCACGCACACGATCTGGGAGGCGCGCCAGCTCAGCATCGCGGCGAAGCAACTCGGGGTCGTCACGCAGATGGGCAACCAGGGCCACAGTGGCGACGGCAACCGCACGCTTTGCGAGCACATCTGGAGCGGCACCATCGGCGACGTGAAGGAAGTGCATTGCTGGACCAACCGCCCCATCTGGCCGCAGGGCATTCCGCGCCCGGCCGGTTCCGACCCTGTGCCCCCTTACCTGGACTGGGACATCTGGATCGGTCCCGCGCCGATGCGTCCGTACGTCGGTCCGAAAGAGGAGGAAGTCGCCGCGAAGGACGGCAAGAAAAAGAAGAAGACCGGTCGCGGTCCGTATCATCCGTTCAACTGGCGCGGCATCTGGGATTTCGGTGCGGGCGCGCTCGGCGACATGGGTTGCCACGTGATGGACGGCGCCTGCTGGGCGCTCAACCTGAGCAACCCGGTCAGCGTTGAAGTGGTTGAATCCTCGCCGCTCAACGACGAGTCCGCGCCTGAGTGGGCCATCCTGCGTTACGAGTTTCCCGAACGCGCCGGCCACGACGGCAAAAAACTCCCCACCTGCACGCTTTACTGGCACGACGGGAAGAAACAGCCGCCGCGCCCGCCGGAGATGGAGGCGCCGAAGTTTGCCGAGAGCGGCACGATGTTCATCGGCAGCAAGGGCAAGATGCTCACCGACACCTACGGCGAACGCCCGCGCCTGCTCCCGGAGTCGAAGTCGAAGGAACTGCCCAAGCCGCCGCAGATGATCGAGCGCGTGCCGGGCAACAACCCCTACCTTGATTTCCTCCGCGCCGTGAAGGGCGGCCCCAAGCCGTGCTCGAATTTCGAGGTGGCCGGGCCGTTCACTGAGGTCGTGCTGCTGGGCAATCTCGCGCTGCGCGTCGGCAAGAAGGTCATGTGGGACGCCAAGAACATGAAGTCGCCCAACTGCCCCGAGGCCGCGAAATTTGTGAAGAAGGAATACCGCAAGGGCTGGAACGTTTAACCAACGATCAATTTCTCATTGCCGCCGCCCGCGCAGAATCCTGCATGGGCGGCGGCAAATTTTGTGCATTCACGGCGCGGGGCACGGTGATATGCTCCGGGCGTGAAGCGATTTGGAATTCTTGCGGGCGCCGTCGTTTTCGTTCTCACGTGCGGCGATCTTCCGGCCGCCGCCGGCAAGTCCGCGGAGGTGGACTTTCAACGCGATGTCCGGCCCATCCTCTCTCGCAATTGCTTCGCCTGCCACGGTCCCGATGACAAGGCGCGCAAGGCGAAGCTGCGCCTCGACCTGCGCGATTCGGCAACCAAGCCCGCGAAGTCCGGCGACGCGGCCATCGTTCCGGGCAAGCCGGACAAGAGCGAGTTGGTGCGCCGCATCTTCACGCAAGATCACGACGACCTGATGCCGCCGGTGGAGTCGAAGAAAAGCCTGACCGCCGCGGAAAAGGAAACGCTCCGGAGATGGATCGCTGCGGGCGCGGATTACAAACCGCACTGGGCCTTCGTTCCGCCGAAACAGGTCGCGCTGCCGCCGGTGAAACAGAAGGGCTGGGTGCGCAATCCGATCGACGGTTTCATCCTCGCACGGCTTGAGAAGGAGAAGCTCAAGCCTTCGCCGCCCGCCGATGACGCCACGCTCGTTCGCCGGTTCTACCTCGATCTCATCGGTCTCCCGCCGACGGTGGAGGAGGCCGACAGTTTCCTGAAGGCCGCGAATTCGAATCGCAACGCCGCCATCGAGGCGCTGGTGGACCAGTTGCTCGCCTCGCCGCATTACGGCGAGCGCTGGGCGCGCAAGTGGCTCGACCTCGCCCGCTACGCCGACACCAACGGCTACGAGAAGGACCGCCCGCGCAACATCTGGCCGTGGCGCGACTGGGTCATCAACGCGCTCAACGCGGACATGCCGTTCGACCAGTTCACCATCAAACAGCTCGCCGGTGATCTCCTCCCGGATGCCACGCGCGACGATCTGGTGGCGACCGGCTTTCACCGCAACTCGATGCTGAACGAGGAGGGCGGCATCGATCCGCTGGAGTTCCGCTTCTACGCGATGGTGGACCGCGTCGCCGTCACGGGCACCACGTGGCTCGGCCTCACGACGCAATGCGCCCAGTGCCACACGCACAAGTTCGATCCGATCCCGCACCGCGAGTATTACTCGCTCATGGCGTTCCTCGACAACGCCGACGAGCCGGAGATCGACCTGCCGCGCGCCGACATCACCGCGCAACGCAAGGCCCAGGAGGAGAAAATCGCGAAGCTTGTTGCCGATCTGGCCGAAAAGTTTCCGGCGGGAACAAACTCAACGCCGCCGCTTCCGACGCGCGAGCATCTGGAGCAAAAATTTTCCGCCTGGCTCGAAGCCGAGCGCGCCCGCACCGTGAACTGGCAGGTGCTCAAGCCCGCCGCGCTCAAGGCGAACCTCGCCCTGCTCACGCTCCAGCCGGACGACTCGGTGTTCGCTTCGGGCGATCAGTCCAAGAGCGACACCTACGAGCTGAAATTCCGCGTGCCCTCGGGCACGACCGCGTTCCGCCTCGAAGCGATTCCCGACGAACGCCTGCCCGAGCATGGTCCCGGCGCGGTTTATTACGAAGGGCCGAAGGGCGATTTCTTCCTGAGCGAATTCACGGCGAGCGCGGGCGGCCAGCCGCTCAAGTTCGCCAGCGCCACCGACAGCTACGGCAAGGCCGGCATCGGCAAGGGCACGGCCAGCGCGGCCAACTGCGTTGATGGTGACCAGCAGTCCGGCTGGTCCGTCAACGGCGGCCAGGGCCAGCGCCACGTCGCGGTCTTCAATCTCGCGCAGCCCCTCGCGGCGACGGGCGAGGTCGAAATCAAGATGCTCTTCGAGAAACACTACGCCGCCCCGCTCGGTCGCTTCCGCATCTCCGCCACGACCGATGGCACGAAGGCCGTTGCCCGCGCGTTCGAGGATGAGGTCGAGCGGATGTTGCTGACGCCCGAAGCGCAACTCACCGCCGCCCAGCGCGCGACCCTGCGCCAGACGTTCCTGCTCACCGCGCCCGAACTCGCCAGCGCCCGCGCCGAGATTGAAAAGTTGAAAAAGTCGATGCCCGAGCCGCCGACCACGCTCGTGCTGCACGAGCGGCCGAAGGAAAATCCGCGCGCCACCTTCATGCACAATCGCGGCGAGTTCCTTCAACCGACCGAGAAGGTCGAGCCGGGCACGCTTTCCGCGCTGAATCCGTTGCCTGCCGATGCGGCGCGCAACCGGCTCACGTTCGCCCGGTGGCTCGTCTCGCCCGAAAACCCGCTCACCGCGCGCGTGACGGTCAATCGCCAGTGGCATATTCTCTTCGGCCGCGGCCTCGTGCGCACGACCGAGGACTTTGGACTCATGGGCGAAGTGCCGTCGCATCCCGAGTTACTCGACTGGCTCGCGGTCGAGTTCATGAAGCAAGGCTGGTCGCTCAAGCAGTTGCACAAGCTCATTGTCACGAGCGCGACCTATCAGCAGTCCTCGCGCGTGACGCCGGAGCTGACCACGAAGGATCCGGGCAACATTCTGCTCGCCCGCGCGCCGCGCGTGCGCGTCGAAGCCGAGATGATTCGCGACGCGACGTTGCGCGCCAGTGGCCTGCTCTCGCCGAAGATCGGCGGGCCGAGCGTCTTCCCGCCGCAGCCCGCGAGCGTGACGAGCGAGGGCGTTTATGCCGCCAAGTCGTGGGAGGAGAGCAAGGGCGAGGACCGCTATCGCCGTGGCCTCTACACGTTCACCAAACGCAGCGCGCCCTTTGCGATGTTCAACACGTTCGATGCGCCGAGCGGCGAGGCGTGCGTCGCGCGCCGCGAAGTTTCCAACACGCCACTCCAGGCGCTCACACTGCTCAACGACGTGACTTTCACCGAAGCCTCGCAGGCCTTGGGAAAGCTGCTCGCCTCGCGCACAGGCACTGTCGAGGAACGCGTCGCCTACGCCTTCCACCGCGTGCTCACGCGCCCGGCCACGAAGGATGAGATTGCGATGCTCGTGAAATTTTACGAAGCGCAGAAGCAACGTTTTGTGGCAAAGGAACTCGACGCCGCGAAGATTGCCGGCGCGGGCGAAGGCGATGCGAACGAGCGCGCCGC
Source organism: Verrucomicrobiia bacterium (assembly GCA_036522715.1). Classification (GTDB taxonomy): domain Bacteria; phylum Verrucomicrobiota; class Verrucomicrobiia; order Limisphaerales; family JACQFS01; genus DATDFH01. The sequence goes on along the minus strand of DATDFH010000411.1, from coordinate 4,189 downwards.
GTGGGCCGCGCTGGCAAGAGCACTTTTCAATCTCGACGAAACGATTACGAAAGGCTGAGTCATGAATCCCATCCAACAGAGCAGCCTCAACTTCACACGTCGCTGGTTCCTCCGCGAATGCGGGGTCGGCGTGGGCAAGATGGCGCTCGCTGGATTGCTGGCAGACAGCATCGGAAGCCGCACAATGGCGGCGGGAGTTGCGTCGGCGAACCCGATGGCGCCGCGACAACCGCATTTTGCGCCGAAGGCCAAGCGCGTCATCCACCTCTTCATGGCCGGCGCGCCGAGCCAGCTCGACCTGTTCGATTACAAGCCCGAGTTGGCGAAGCTCGAAGGCAAGCCGCTGCCACCGTCGGTCATCGGCGGGCAGCGTTACGCGTTCATCCGGCCCGACGCGGCGGTGCTGGGACCGCGCTACCAGTTCGCAAAGCACGGCAAATGCGGCGCGGAGATTTCCGAGATCATGCCGCACCTCGCGAGCATCGCGGACGACATCTGCCTGGTGAAGTCGTGCAAAACCGACCAGTTCAACCACGCGCCCGCGCAGATTTTCTTCAACACCGGCTTCTCGCAGCCCGGCCGGCCGAGCATGGGATCATGGGTGCTCTACGGCTTGGGCGCGGAGACACAGAACCTCCCGGCGTTCGTCGTGATGAGCACCGGCAGCGGTATCAGCGGCGGCGCGGCGTGCTGGTCGAGCGGATTTTTGCCGACGGTCTATACCGGCGTGCGCTTCCGGAATCAGGGCGATCCGATTTTGAACGTCAGCAATCCCGCGGGCGTGGATGCGAAATTGCAGCGCGACTCGCTCGATCTCGTGGGCGCGCTGAACCAGCGCCGTCTCGCGACCGAGGGTGACCCGGAGATCGCCACGCGCATTGCGCAATATGAGATGGCGTTCCGGCTGCAGACGTCCGCGCCGGAGTTGATGGACCTCAAGGGCGAAAGCCAGGCGACCCTCGACGCGTACGGTTGCAAACCCGGCGAGGCATCCTTCGCGCGCTCATGCCTGCTCGCACGGCGGATGATCGAGCGCGGCGTGCGCTTCATCAGCATCTACAACGAAGGCTGGGACGCGCACTCCGACGTGCTCGGCAACCTGAAGACCAACTGTGGCAAGACCGACAAGGCCGCCGCCGCGCTCGTGCGCGACCTCAAGCAGCGCGGACTGCTCAACGACACGCTCGTGATCTGGGGCGGCGAGTTCGGCCGCACGCCGATGGTCGAGACCAACGCCTCGCTCGGCCGCTCGCTTGGCCGCGATCATCACCCGCAGGCGTTCACGATCTGGATGGCCGGCGGTGGCGTGAGACCGGGCATCACGTACGGGGCCACGGACGACCTCGGCTTTCACGTCGTGGAGAATCCCGTCCACGTCCGCGATTTGCAGGCGACGATCCTTCATCAACTCGGCTTCGATCACGAAAAACTCGCCTACCATTTCCAAGGCCTCGACTTCCGCCTCACCGGCGTCGAGCCGTGCCACGTGGTGAAGGACATCCTGGCGTAGTTGAGCAACCGCGGGCGGTGGTTTCAGCGCAAGTTCACCGCGCCACCGTCGAGGGGGTAGGCGACGCCCGTGATGAACGACGCTTCGTCGCTGCACAGGAAGAGAGCGAGCGACGCCACTTCATCCGGCCGGCCCATGCGGCCGACGGGTTGATACTCGCTCAACTTCTGGAACATCTCCGCCTCGCGCCCGGGATAGGTCTTCTTCAGAAATCCGTCCACGAACGGCGTGTGAATGCGGCTCGGGCAGATCGCGTTGCAACGGATGTTCTGCTTGAGAAAATCTTTCGCCACCGAATAGGTCATCGTCAGCACCGCGCCCTTGCTCATCGAGTAGGCGAAGCGATCGGCGATCGCGATGAGCGAGGCGAGCGAGGCGATGTTCAGGATCACGCCGCCGCCGGTGGCGGACATTTTCTCGACGCCCAATTTGAGGCAGTTATAGACGCCCTTCACGTTGACGCGGTAGATGCGGTCGAAGTCGGCCTCGTCGGTGGTCAGCACGGTGCCGATGTGGGCGACGCCGGCGTTGTTGACAAGGATGTGCAACGGACCGCGCCGCGCGCCAATGCCCTCAAATGCTGCGCGCACGGCCGCCTGGTCCGAGATGTCGCAATGTTGCCACGCCGCTGCACCGCCGGCCTGTTCGATGGCGCGCACAGTTTCCGTCGCGCCGATTTCATCCACGTCGAGAATCTCCGCTACAGCGCCGCGCCGGGCGAAGAGTTCGGCGATGGCGCGGCCGATGCCCGAGCCGCCGCCGGTGATGACGGCCGTCCTGCCCTTCAGGTCAAACATTCGCTCCTCCGTCAAGTGATGTGCGCTCCCTGCGCTTCGACATACACGGCGTAGATGCTCGTGCTCGCGGCCATGAAGAGGCGGTTGCGCTTCCGCCCACCGAAGCAGAGATTTGCGCAAATCTCCGGCAGCAAGATCTGCCCGATTCGCTGCCCGTCCGGCGCGAAGCAGTGGACTCCATCGTAGCCGTCACCCACCCAGCCGGCACCGGCCCAGATGTTGCCGCCCAGATCGGCCCGGATGCCGTCGGCGAAGCCGGCCTTCTCGGAGCCGTCCTTCATCGTTAGCTTCATCGAACAGAACTCCTTTCGGTTCGCGAGTTTCTTTTCGTTCGCCACATCGAAGACCCAGATGTTCTTCGGCGCTTGTGGATAATGGCTCGCGCCGGTGTCGGCGAGGTAGAGTTTCTTGTAATCGGGCGAGAAGCACAGGCCGTTGGGCTTGAATGCCTCGTCCGTAACCTTCTCGATCTTCATTGTCTTCGAGTCGATTCGATAGACGGCCTCCTTTAAGTCCAGCGGCCCTTTGTTGCCTTCGTAATTCATCAAGCTGCCGTAGCCGGGGTCGGTGAACCAGATCCCGCCATCGGGATGGACCACGGCGTCATTGGGTGCATTGAAGGGTTTGCCGTTGAACTTGTCCGCCAGCACCGTGACCGCGCCGCTGTGTTCATAACGCACGACGCGCCGGTTGCCGTGCTCGCACGAAATCTGCCGGCCCTCGAAGTCGTAGGTGTTGCCGTTCGAGTTGCCGGCTGGATGCCGGAAGATGCTCGTGTGCCCGTCGTCCTCGATCCAGCGCATCTGGATGTCGTTGGGAATGTCGCTCCACGTGACGTAGCGGCCCACGCCGTTCCAGATGATGCCCTCCGCCCAAAGCATCCCTGGGTTATGATAGATGCGCTGGATGGGCGTGTTGCCGAGCTTGAGTTTGTCAAAGCGCGGATCGAGGGAGACGATATCCGGGTCCGGATAGCGCGTCGGCATCGTGCCCGTCCAATCGCGTTCGGCGGAACGCGTGCTCGCGAGGCCCGCGGTGGTCGCGGCGGCGGTGGCGAGGAAGGAGCGGCGGTTCATCGCCACGGCGGAGGAATCTTTCATGGGCGCGTATGGTTGGCTGGCGGGAGGTTGGCGACGCGCGGGGCGCGGTTCAAGGATTTGTTGGGCCGCGCTGACGAAGGAACTTCGCGGGAAAACTCGTTTCAGCTACTCGACCACAAGCACACGATAGAAGCGCGAGGCGGCTGTCGAATCGGTCTGGCTCAACGACTGTCCGTTCGCCGTCAGCACGCCGCCGAGGTTTTGCCACGCGGCGTCGGTGAGCGCGTTCTTGACCTGAAGCTGGTAGCGATGGCCGGCCACGCTGGGCCAGGCAACGAGTGTCTGCGCACCGCCCGCAGTGAGCGTCGTTGTCACGCGGAACGGAACGAAGACGGTGCGCAATGTTTGGTTGTAAGTATCCGCCACGAGCAACTCGCCGCGCGGCGAGACTGCGAGGCCGTAGGGATTGAAAAAGCGCGCCGTGCGATTGGCACCGTCGTTCGCCCCATCGTCGCGCGGCAGTCCGGCCACAGTGCTCACCTCGCCTGCGGATGTGATCTTGCGGATGAGATGATTGAACGAATCGGCGACGAACAGGCTGTCGTCGGCGTCGATGGTCAGTTCGGCGGGCTTGGTGAAACGCGCGGCGCTGCCGGTGCCGTCGGTGAAACCGTCTGCTCCCGGTTGACCCGCGAAGGTGGCCACGATGCCGGCCGGAGTGATCTCGCGGATCGTGTGATTGTTCGCGTCGGCGACGAATAGGTTGCCCGCGCGGTCGAGTGCGAGGCCGACCGGGTTGTTGAATTGAGCCGTCGCGGCGGAACCGTCCGCGCTGCCCCAAT